>JACCZP010000053.1 GCA_013695885.1 Thermoleophilaceae bacterium
CGCGCGCCTCCTCGAAGGAGATGTCGCGCGGGGGCACGATCACCGTGGACTCGACGAGGTCGTCGAGCGCCAGGGGAGCGCCGTCGGTCATGACCAGCGCGATGAGCTGCTCGAAGTGCTCGCGGAAGCCGCCCTCGTCGCCGGCCTCGACCGCTGCCACCGCGGCGTTGTCCAGCTGGTTCAGGCGGTCGAGGTCCTCGTCGGGCAGCTCGAACTGACCCTCTCCGGAGATGCGGACGATCACGCCGGTCCCTTGCCTTCCTGCGGACGGGCCTCCTCGAGAGCAGGGGGCTCCTCGGTGGGCGCGGGTCCGAGCTCAGCCTTCATCTTCGCCAACTCGTCGTCCACCTGGGAGCCGGAGCCCAGCTCTGCGAGCTGGCGGTCGAGGTCGTCGCCGCCCCCGCCGATCTGGGTCATGTCGTCGAAGGTGCCGGCAGCCTCGAGCTCCTCGACCGCGTCGGCGCGGGCGCGCATGTTCTCCGTCTTCTCCTCGGCGCGCTGGATGGCCAGACCGAGGTCGGCCATCTCCTCGCCCACTCCCGTGGCCGCCTCGGATATCCGCACCTGGGCCTCGGCCGCCGAGTACTGGGCCTTGATGACCTCCTTCTTGGTGCGGAAGGCGTCGATCTTCTGGCGCAGCTTCTGCTCGTTGGCCGTGAGCTGCTCCTGCTGGCGCTCGAGCTCGGCGACCTGCTGGTCGAGGGACTGGATCTCGGTCTGCGCCGTGGTCTTGCGCTCGAGGGCCACGCGGGCCAGGTCCTCCCGACCCTGGGCGACCGCCTGGCGGGCCTGGGTGTCGAGCTTGACGATCTGCTGCTCGAGCTTCTGGGACTGCATCTGGATCCGCTTCTTCGACGTGACGACGTCGGCGATCCCCTTCTTGACGTTCTGCAGCAGCTCGATCTGCTTCTGGTAGCCGTACTCGAGGGTCTCCTCTGGATCCTCGGCACGGTTCAGAAGACCGGCGATCTTCGCCTTGATGACGGTCGACATGCGACCCGACAGGCCGGCCACGGGCGCGCCTCCTTCGGTGCGTAGGGCTCCCTAGCCTACCCGGCCTCACCGGCCGCGACCGGCGCGTGCTCGACCCGAGCGAACGCGGAGGTAGCCTGGATCGGGCCACGAGCACCCTGGCCCACATCGGAAGCGGTACCTACGGGCCGCTGCAGCTCATCCCTCTCATGGTCGGCGCGGGCGCCTACTACGCGCGCACGCGCACGCTCGCCGTGGGCGGGAGGCCCGTTCCCCTGCTCCGCCAGGTCGCCTTCCTCTCGGGCATCGCCGTGATCCTGCTCTCCCTAGCGTCGCCGGTCGCCCATCTCGGAGAGGAGCTGCTGTTGGCGCACATGGCCCAGCACCTGCTCATGGTCGACGTCGGCGCTCTGCTGATGGTCCTCGGATTGACCGGCCCGGTGCTGGCGCCGCTCCTCCGGCGCCGCCTGTTCGCGCGGCTGCGGACGCTCGCCCATCCGCTCGTGGCCGTGCCGCTGTGGCTGGTCGGCCTCTACGCGTGGCACCTCCCGGTCCTCTATCAGTGGACGCTCACCGACGAGGGCGTCCACGCCCTGATGCACGCCTCGTTCATCTCCCTCGGCGTGCTCGTCTGGCTCCCACTGCTCGGGCCGCTGCCGCAGCCGGCGTGGTTCGGGTCGGTGGCGAAGCTCGGCTACATCGTGGCCGTGCGGCTCGGCGGCACGGTGCTCGCCAACGTCTTCCTGTGGTCGGAGATCGTGCTCTACCCCGCGTACGCCGAGGGCGAGGCCCTCTGGGGCATCGCGCCGCTGGCCGACCAGGTGGCCGCGGGCTCGATCATGATGATCGAGGAGAGCGTCCTCACGCTCGCGCTCTTCGCGTGGTTGTTCCTGCGCTGGGCGAGCCAGCAGGAGGAGGAGCAGCGTCTCGTCGAGCTCGCCGGCGACCGCGGTCTCACCCTCTCGCCGGAGAGGGCGCGCCGCGCGGTGGCCGCGGGCCGCGGAGAGGAGCTCCGCGAGCGCATCGGCGCGGGAGACGCCGGTCAGGGGTAGCGCTGCTCGCCCGACTCCGCGTCGATGACGATGATCGCGTCCACCGGACAGTCCTGCGCGGCGACGAGGAGGTCGTCCAGGTCGTGCGCCTCGGGATCGATCACGACCGACTTGCTCTCGTCGTCGAGGTCGAACAGACCCGGCGCCGAGTCGACGCAGTCGCCGAACCCGAAGCAGAGCTCGCGGTCGATCGCGATGGTCACGCCGTTGCGCACGGAGAGCACGGGCCCGTGTCCTTCGTCGCTCACGGGACGCACGATAGCCCCGGCCCGCCCGCCAGCGGCGCCCCCGCCGCGGGCACAGCCGCCCGTGCCGCCGCCCCTGCCCGTTACCTTCTCCCGGTGACCCGCCGCCTCACCGTACTCAGCGCCCTCGCCGCGCTGCTCGCCCTGCCCGCCGGCTGCGCCGGCGGGGGAAGCGATCCTCCGCAGCTCCAGGTGAACGCCGACGACGAGCAGGCGCTCGAGAAGCTCGGGTTCCCCGTCGCCGCATCCCGCAACACGACGCGGATCGGTGGCGGCGACGCTGCGGCCGACGCCGCCGGGGCGGCCACGGCGGTTTTCCCCAGCACGAGCGACCGGACGCGCCC
The DNA here is from genome assembly GCA_013695885.1 of Thermoleophilaceae bacterium. GTDB lineage: Bacteria > Actinomycetota > Thermoleophilia > Solirubrobacterales > Thermoleophilaceae > JACCZP01. The sequence continues at coordinate 2,614 of JACCZP010000053.1, forward strand.
GAGCGCGGTGGTGATCGTCGGCGAGGAGGACTGGCAGGGCGCCGTGGCCGCGGCGGCGCTCGCGTCGGCCCCCATCCGCGCCCCGATCCTCCTGTCCGGCTCCGAGGAGCTTCCGCCGGTCAGCGCCCAGGCCATGGAGCGCCTCGAGCCGAAGGGCGCCAAGCTCGCCCGCGGCGCTCAGGTCATCCGTGTCGGCGACGTCCCGTCCCCCGCCCCCGAGCTCCGCACCGGCCGCCTACAGGGGAAGGACCCCTACGAGACCGCGGCGGCCGTCGACCGCTTCGCCACCTCCGCCCGCGGCGAGCCCTCCGATAACGTGGTCGTTGCCTCGGGGGAGCGACCGGAGTTCGCCATGCCCGCGGCCGCCTGGGCGGCCTACTCCGGCGACTCGGTGCTGTTGACGGCCAAGGACCGCGTGCCCGAGGCCACGAAGAAGGCACTGGCCGCGCATGAGCGGCCGAACATCTACCTGCTGGGGCCGCAGTCGGTGATCACCCCGGGCGCGGAGAAGGAGCTGGCCAAGCTGGGCACGGTCCGCCGCGTGGGCGCGCCCAACCCGGTCCAGAACGCGGTCGAGTTCGCGCGCTTCGAGCAGGGGGGCTTCGGCTGGGGCATCAAGGTCCCCGGCT
>JACCZP010000108.1 GCA_013695885.1 Thermoleophilaceae bacterium
GCGTGACCGTGGACCACCAGTCGCTCGAGGACGAGACCGTCACCCTCCGCGACCGCGACTCGCTGACGCAGGAGCGCCTGCCGATCGCCGGGCTCGCGGACGAGCTGGTGCGGCGGTTGGCGGCGGACTGGCGCTCGCCGAAGCTGGGGTAGGGCGGACGGCGCTCGAACGAGCGTCGAGAGGCGCCGTTCACGGTTTATCGCGCCGCCGGCGCCGGGATCGAGAGCGCGCTGCTCGAGCATCCCGCGGTGGGGGCCGTACATGGCGTCGTGGCCGAGGTTCAGCCCGATCACCGTGGCCAGCACGATCAGCGGGATCGACTTCAACCGTCCCGCGGGCGGGCGGCGGGTGGACTGCCGCTGGCCGGCGCATCCCGTGACCGTGGAGCTCGACAGCTACCGCTTCCACCACTCGCGCCACGCCTGGGAGCAGGACCGGCGGCGGGAGCGCGAGGCCCGCGCCCGAGGCGACGAGTTCCGCCGCTACACCTGGGGCGACGTGTTCGAGCGGCCCGCACTCATGCTCGCGGAGCTGCGCGGACTGGTCGCCGCTTGAAGCGTGCCGCCCTGGTGGTCCAGGACAACACCCAGGTGACCCGCTCCTCGTGACCGGGGCGCCCGAGTGGTGGTGGAGGGTCGGGCGGGCCGTGCGTCGAGCGGACAACGCGCCCCGACCGTTCGTGCCGGATCACCGCCTACCCGAGCGCGGCCAGGGCCGCGAGCTCGACCCGGACGCCGCGGTCGGCCTCGGCGGCCCTCTCCTGACGCCAGCGCCACGCCGCGGGGGCCAGCATCTCGGTGCGCCCGTCGGCGAGGTGGTCCTGCACGTGCTCCACGCGGAGCTCGAGCGCCGCCAGGGGACCGACCTCCATCGGCTCACGGATAACCTCTGTGCGCCCGTGCGCCGTGAAGGCGACGCCCTCGGCCATGAGGCAGAGAGCGGCGCTCGGGCTCTCTCGCAGTGTGGCCAGGGTCGCCCGGCTACCGCCGAGCGCGAAGACCAGGCGCTGCTCGCCGGCGCGCAGGGCGGTGGACACCGGTATGGCGTGAGGGCCGGTCACGCAGAGGACGGCGGCCGAGCCCTCCGGCCAGTGGGGAAGAGACGCGCTCATTCGGGGCGGTATACCCCTCGTCCGCGTCGGTCACCCGTCGCATGAAGCGCGCGCCGGCTTCTGAGAGGACCATGAGAACGACGAGAGGCGCCCCGCGGGGCGCCTCTCGAACGGGCTTGCGCCGGCCCGAGGGCCGGCGTGGGGCCTGGTCGCCTAGACCGACGGCGGGGGCGTGGTCGTGGCGGTGTACTCGAACTCCTCCTCCGCGCCGAACACGAGATCGAGCACCTTCTTGCGCAGGTCCTCGGACGCGAACAGGGCAGCCACCGTGCCGCCGACGAGCAGGATGAGCAGCTTCCCGCCCCGGCGCTTCTTCTTCTTCCTCTTCTTCCCACTGAGCCCCTCGGCGGCGGCCCTCAGGGAGACGGCCGCGTTCTGCAGCTCCTTCTGGGTCTTCTTGTCGTCGAACAGCGCCTTGGCCGGGCCTTTGCCGTTGATCCGGCCGTACGCCTTGCGCGCCGACTCGTAGGCGTCGCGCAAGTTGTCGCGCAGCGCGGCATCCTCGATCAGGCGCTGGAGGTACTCGTTGTCGCGCACGGCCTGGCCGGCCGACACCGCACCCTTCTTCGCCGCCTTCGTCTTAATCGCCATGCCTCTCCTCGCAGATCCGCTTGCCTTGCGGCACCATACCCGGCTTCGCGCTCTCGTTCACTCGAACCCCCGCACGGGCCGGTCTACACCGCCGCCCGCTGCTCCGCTCGGCGCCGCGTTCGCGGGCCCTCCGGCGCCGCGCCGTCGCGGTCCTCGAGCGCCGCGACCAGCACCTGATCGATCGCGTCGACGAACACGAACTCCATCTCCTCGCGCAGATGGGCGGGGATGTCCTCGAGGTCCGGCTCGTTGAGGCGGGGAGCGATCACCCGCGCGATGCCGAGGCGCTGGGCGGCGAGCGCCTTCTCCTTCAACCCGCCGATGGGAAGCACCTGCCCGGTGAGCGTGATCTCGCCGGTCATGGCCGTGTCCGAGCGCACCGGCCGGCCGCTGGCCAGCGAGGCGAGGGCCGTTGCCATCGTTATCCCCGCACTGGGGCCGTCCTTCGGGATCGCACCGGCGGGCACGTGGAGGTGGAAGTCCCGCGCCCGGAACCACTCCTCGTCGCGGTCTGCCCCCAGGGCGCGAGCGTGGCCCTTCACGTACGAGAACGCCGCCTCGGCGGACTCGCGCATGACATCGCCGAGCTGGCCCGTCACCCGCAGGCGTCCCTCCCCCGGGAAGTCGGCGGCCTCGACGAACAGGACGTCGCCGCCCGCGGGCGTCCAGGCCAGCCCGGTGGCCACGCCGGGCTCGCCGGTGCGGCGCGCCACCTCGGCCGGGCGGCGCCGGCGGCCCAGGAGCTCACGCACCTGCTTCGGGCGCACCACCCGCCGGCGCGAGCGGGGGTTCTCGGCGACCTCGCGGGCGATCTTGCGGCACACCGACCCGATCTCGCGCTCGAGCCCGCGCACCCCGGGCTCCCGCGTGTACCCGTCGATGATCTCGCGCAGTGCCTCCTCGGTCACGTCGAGCGAGCGGCCTCCCAAGCCGCCCCGCTCGAGCTGGCGTGGCACCAGGTAGCGCTTGGCGATCTCGAGCTTCTCCTCCTCGGTGTAGCCGGCGAGCTGGATCACCTCCATGCGGTCCTGGAGCGGACCCGGCACGGTGTCGAGCTGGTTGGCCGTGGTGATGAACATGACCTTCGAGAGGTCGAAGGGCAGATCGAGGTAGTGGTCGCGGAAGGTGCCGTTCTGCTCGGGGTCGAGCACCTCGAGCATCGCGCTCGAGGGGTCGCCGCGGAAGTCCGCGCCCATCTTGTCGACCTCGTCGATCATCAGCACCGGGTTGTTGGTGCCCGCGTCGCGCATGGCGCGGACGATCGTTCCCGGCATTGCCCCGATGTAGGTGCGCCGGTGACCGCGGATCTCGGACTCGTCGCGCACGCCGCCCACCGACAGCCGCTGGAAGCTACGTCCCATGGCGTCCGCGATCGAGCGCCCGATCGAGGTCTTCCCCACCCCCGGCGGTCCCACCAGGCAGAGGATCGAGGATCCGGCCTCGGGGTTCAGCTTGCGCACCGCGAGGAACTCGAGGATGCGGTCCTTCACCCGGTCGATGTCGTAGTGGTCGCGATCGAGGACCGCGCGGGCGGCGTGCAGGTCGATGTGGTCCTCGGAGGACACCGACCACGGCAGGGACACGATCCACTCGAGGTAGGAGCGGATCACGCCGTGCTCGGCGGCCTGCGGCGGGAGGCGCTCGAGCCGGCCGAGCTCCCGGTCGGCCTGGGTGCGGGCTCCCTCGGGCAGCTCGGCGGCCTCCACCTGCTCACGCAGCTCCCGCGCCTCGGCCACGGACTCGTCCACCTCCCCCAGCTCGTCCTGGATCGCCTTCAGCTGCTGGCGGAGGAAGTACTCGCGCTGGGTGGCCTCCATGCCCGACTGCACCTGCTCCTGGATCCGCGAGCCGATCGAGATCAGCTCGTTCTCGCGGGCCAGCAGCTCGGCCAGGCGGCGCAGCCGGCGCGAGAGGTCGCGCTCCTCTAGCAGCGACTGCTTCTCGTCGAGGTCGATGCGAAGCGCACCGGCGATCATGTGCGCCAGCTCGCCCGGAGAGTCGATGTTTGCCACCGCCATCTGGAGCTCCTCGGGCAGATAGGGCACCTTCTCGACGATCTCCGAGAACGTGGCCTGCACGTTGCGCGCCATCGCCTCGAGCTCCTGGGACTCCTCCACCACGTCGGGCGCGGCCTCGACCTCGGCCACGAGGTAGGGCTCGGTGGCGGTGAAGGGACCGAGGCTCACGCGCTGCGAGCCCTGGACGAGCACGCGCAGGGTGCCGTCGGGCACCCGCAGCATGCGGGCCACGATCCCGGCCACGCCCACGCGGCGCACGCCGTCGGGGCCCGGGGCCTCGACGCTCGGGTCGGTGGAGGCCGCCATCACCAGCATGCGGTTGCCGGCCAGCACGTCGTTGATGAGCTGCATCGAGCGCTCCTGGCCGACCGCGAGCGGCGTGACGGTGTCCGGGAACGGCACGGTCTCGCGCAGGGGGAGGACCGGCAGGGTGGCGGGCAGCGTGCTGACGCCCGAGGGATCGCCTTCGGACTCCTCGACCGCGCCGTCCGAGCCGCCGGGGGTGCTGACGTCCACGGTCACGACTCCTCCCCCTCGCCGAGGCGGGCTTCCTCACGACCGCCGCGCCGGGCCTCGATCGGGACCGGGCGGGCCCGCTGGCTCGGCCGGGCCACGGGGATCTCGACGCGGAGGATGCCGTCCTCGTAGGTGGCCCGTGCGTCGTCGGCCACGACATCGGCGCCGAGGCCGACCACCCGGCGGAAGGGGCCGTGCGGTATCTCCACCTGCTGGAACACCCGCCCCTCGGCCCGCTGCGGCCGGCGCTCCCCGACGATGGTGAGCTCCCGTCCCCGGACCTCGAGGCCGACCTCGTCGGGGTCGACTCCGGCGAGGTCCGCCTTCACCACTGCGCGGGGCGGGTCGCCCGCGTAGTAGACGTCCACCCGCGGGGAGAACCCGTGGCGAGGGGCGAAGCCGGTGCGCGAGAACACGTCGCCGAACAGCTCCTCCATCTCCCGGCGCATGCGCTCGAAGTTCGCGAAGGGGTCGCGTCCGGGCGGCATGGAGCCGAGCGTACCCGCGGCCGGTCGGACGCTATCCGGCTCCGGCTCCCGATACGACCCGGCCGAGTCCGCTCCGCGAGCGGCCCCTACGCCGACGGAGAGCGGTACACGGCGCCCTCGCGAGCCATCTCCACCGGGCCACCGAACGCCGCCTGCGCCTCGGCCTTCGCCCACAGCGGATCGAGCTCGTCGGAGAGGTGGGTGATCACCAGGCGCCGGACGTCCGCCGCGCGGCCGTGCTCGCCTGCCTCTCGAGGCGTCATGTGACCGCGCTTGCCGCTGCGCTCGGGTCGGGGCAGAGTGGCCTCGGACAGAAGCAGGTCGGCGCCGCGGGCGAACTCGACCAGCTCGTCGCTCGGGCCCGAGTCCGCGCCGAACACGAAGCGCGCCGGCGACTCGCTCGACTCGACGCCGATCGCGAAGGTCTCGGTGAAGTGCGGCACCTCGATGAACGAGAACCGCAGCGGGCCGACCTCCGGGCGCGAGGCCCGCTCGTACTCCTCGAGCAGGAACGCCCTTTCGATCAGCTCCTCGCTTCCCCAGGCCCCGACCACCCGGCGGAAGGTCTCCCCCGCACCTTGCGGAGCGATCAGGCGCGGGCGGGCCGGCGAGTCCGTGCCGGGCCACCGATCCACGGGCACCGGCTGCTGGCGCGGGGCGAACGTGAGCGCGTAGGAGTAGGGGACGAGGTCGAGGAAGTGGTCGGCGTG
>JACCZP010000121.1 GCA_013695885.1 Thermoleophilaceae bacterium
TGGCGCCCTCGCCCCCCTCCGGGGCGCGCCGGGAGGACCTGCGCAACGTCGCGATCGTGGCCCACGTGGACCACGGCAAGACCACGCTGGTGGACGCGATGCTGTGGCAGTCGGGTGCCTTCCGCGCGAACTCGGACACGCCAGATCGGGTGATGGACTCGACCGACCTCGAGCGCGAGAAGGGCATCACCATCCTCGCCAAGAACACCGCGTTCCGCTACCGGGGCGTGAAGCTGAACATCGTCGACACCCCCGGCCACGCGGACTTCGGCGGAGAGGTGGAGCGGGGGCTGACCATGGTCGACGGCGTCCTTCTGCTGGTCGACGCCTCCGAGGGCCCCCTGCCCCAGACCCGGTTCGTGCTCCGCAAGGCGCTCGAGGCGCGGCTGCCGGTGATCCTCGTGGTCAACAAGGTGGATCGCCCCGACGCGCGGATCGCCGAGGTGGTGGACGAGGTCTACGAGCTGTTCCTCGACCTCGACGCCGACGAGGAGCAGATCGAGTTCCCGATCGCCTACTCCAACGCCCGCGCCGGCCGGGCCACGCTCGAGGAGGGCGCCGAGGGCACCGACCTCGGACCGCTGCTCGACCTGCTGCTGGAGCACATCGCCGCTCCGGCGTACGAGCCCGACCACCCCCTCCAGGCGCAGGTCACCAACCTCGACGCCTCGCCCTACGTGGGTCGACTGGCGCTGTGCCGGGTGCGCCACGGCACCATCCGCGCCGGAGCGCCGATCGCGTGGTGCCGCGCCGACGGGCGCATCGAGCGCGCGACGGTGAGCCGCCTGTACGTGACCGACGCCCTCGACCGGGTGGAGACCGACGAGGCCGGACCCGGGGAGATCATCGCCGTGGCCGGGATGCCGGAGATCACGATCGGAGAGACCCTGGCCGACCCCGAGGACCCCCGGCCGCTGCCGGTGATCACCGTCGACGAGCCCTCGCTTTCGGTGGTGGTGGGGATCAACAACTCGCCCCTGTCCGGCCAGGACGGCTCGCGGCTCACCGCGCGCCAGGTGCGTGCCCGGCTCGACCAGGAGCTGGTGGGTAACGTCTCGATCCGGGTCCGCGACACCGAGCGCCCCGACGCCTGGGAGGTGCAGGGCCGCGGCGAGCTCCAGCTCGCGGTGCTTGTCGAGCTGATGCGACGCGAGGGCTTCGAGATGACCGTCGGGCAGCCCCGCGTGGTCACCCGCATGGTGGACGGGAAGGTCCACGAGCCCATCGAGCGCCTGACCATCGACGTGCCCGACGACTACGTGGGCGTGGTCACCCAGCTCGTCGCCCTGCGCAAGGGCCGCCTCGAGCAGATGGTCAACCACGGCACCGGATGGGTGCGGATGGACTACCTCGTGCCGGCGCGCGGGCTGATCGGCTTTCGCACCGAGTTCCTGACCGAGACCCGGGGCACCGGCATCATCCATCACGTCTTCGACCGCTGGGAGCCGTGGGCCGGCGAGGTGCGTACACGTCCCTCGGGGGCCCTCGTGGCCGACCGGCGCGGGCGCACCGCGTCCTTCGCCCTTTTCAGCCTGCAGGAGCGCGGGGCGCTGTTCGTCGGGCCCGGCGAGGAGGTCTACGAGGGGATGATCATCGGGGAGAACGCGCGGCCCCAGGACCTCGACGTGAACGCGATCAAGGAGAAGCAACAGACCAATGTGCGCGCCGCGAGCGCCGACGTGCTCGTGCGCCTCGTCCCTCCGCGGAAGCTGTCGCTCGACCAGGCGCTCGAGTTCCTGCGCGACGACGAGTGCGTGGAGGTGACGCCCCACGCCGTCCGGCTGCGGAAGGTTGAGCTCGACGGCGGGACGCGGGCAAAGATGGCCCGTCGCCGGAGAGACTCGGGCTAGCGCCGCTGCCGGGCCGTCAGCTCGACGGCCTCTCGGCCGGGCTCGGGTCGGCGCTGGGAGCCCCGCCGATGAGGTTCGTCCAGCGCGTGCGCCGCCGCGACCAACGCACCTCGCGGGCATGCGCGCGGGCCATCTTCCGCCCGTCCGCACCGTAGAACCAGCGCGACCACGGGGAGCTCGGGCGGGCGAGGCGGATGGCGGCGACGTCGGCCACCACGGGGAAGAACAGCCCGACGAGCCCGAGCACGAACTTGCCCTTCATGAAGGCGATCGAGCAGACGACCACGTTGGCCACCCACAGCGCGGCGGCCACGGCGAACGGCACCGAGTGGTCGATGTCGAGCGGCTGCGCCACCAGGAACAGCCCGGCGGCCAGCGCCGCCAGCACCACGGCGTCGACCGAGAGGCGACCCTGCTCGGACCAGTACACGTCCTTCAGGTAGAGCCAGAGCGCGAACTCGTCGAGGGTGAGGCCGGCGCCGATCCCGAAGAGGATGGCCAGCACGTTGCGTCCGGCCGCCTCGGGGTCGATGGCGAACGAGAGGAACCCGACCACGAGCAGCGTGACGATTCCGAACACCAGGTGGTGGACGTGGACCCCGCTCCTGGTCTCGACGCTCCCAGGCCACCACGTCACGCGCGGGGAGCGCTGGAGGCGGGTGGAGAGGCGGACGAGCGCGAACGACGCGAGCATTGCGGCCAGCAGCAGCCCGGCGGCCTCCCGGCCCGGCTCTACCGCAGCGTCGGTGTAGACCGTGAGGGCGCCCGCGTGCAAGGGGGAGCCGAGTGTATGGCGAGGGCGGCGCGCCGGGATACACACCGGCAAGGCTCGACCGATACGGCTCGGAGCCCGGCGCACGGGTCGCTCGTGCTACGGTGTGCCACAGTGGACGTGTCGGTGCGAGAGTTGCGCAACCACACCGCCCGCGTGGTCGCCGCGGTGGAGAGCGGCCAGCCGGTGGTGCTGACCGTGCACGGCCGTCCGGTGGCCGACATAGTCCCGCGCCGCACGCGCAGCGAGCGACGCCCCACCGAGCTCGTGCTGGCGGACCTCGCCGCTGTCACCGCTCTCGCTGCGGAGCTCGGCGTTCGCTCCGAGGCGTCGGACTTCGACGTGGGACTGACCACCGACGACATGGTCGGGTGAACGGCTACCTGATGGACACGAGCGTCTTCGTGGCGGCCGAGCAGGGTCGGCCACTGGGTGACGCGCCCGTGGGGGACGCGCGCATCTCGGTGGCGACGCTGACGGAGCTCATGGTCGGGGCTCGCCGCGCCGCCGAGGGCCCCGTCCGCGCCCTTCGCGACCTGACGCTCGCGCGTGCTCGGAGCTTCGTCGCCATCCCGTACGACGAGCTCGTCGCCGAGAGACTGGCCGACCTGTTGACCCGAGCGCGCGACCGGGGTCGCCGCGCGGGCGCGATGGATGCGATCGTCGCGGCCACCGCGCTGGTCCACGACCTGACGGTGTGGACTCAGGACGACGACTTCGAGGTGCTGGCCGTGCTCGACCGGGCACTTCGCGTCCAGCGCGGCTGAGTCCGCCCGCGGCCTCACCGCGGTTGCCCGCCGGAAGGCGATGGCCAGCCAGAGCAGGCCACGTTGGGCATCCGTCCGCAGGGCGCACCTCGCGGCGACCGCCCATGTCCCGGCCCCGGCGAACGCATCCGCCCGGCCTGGCAGCCTCCGCCCTGTGGACTCGTCCAAGGCTGACCCTCACGACCCAGGTTGACCCAGTCCCGCTCCGAACGTGAGGTCGAGTTCGGACGCATCGTCGCGTTCAGCGACGGCGTGATGGCGATCGCCATCACCCTCCTGGTCCTGAACGTGAGCGTGCCCGACCTGCCGGCGGGCCGGGAGGACGAGCTCACCAGGGCGCTCCTGCGGCGATGGCCCGATCTCCTCTCCTACGCGCTCAGCTTCGCGGTGGTGGGCCGCTTCTGGCTGGTCCACCACCGGTTCTTCGGCACGCTGGAGCGCTTCGACGCACGGCTGCTCGTGCTCAACCTTCTCTTCCTGGGGCTGATCGCGCTGGTGCCGTTCACCACCGAGGTGCTCGACAGCTACGGGACCGAGCCGGCTGCACCGATCCTCTACGCGCTGTCGCTCGGACTGGCCGGCCTGGCCAACTGGGCGATGGTCGACCATGCGATCCGCCGCGACCTGGTGCGGCCGGAGGCACGAGCTGCGACCCTTCCCTACGCCCGCGGGCAGGGGCTGCTGCCGTTCATCATCTTCGCCGCGTCGATGCCGATCGCCCTCGTGAGCCCGACCGCGGCCGAGCTCTCGTGGGTCTTGATCTTCGTCGTGGTCGTTCTCCGGCGGCGGACCCGGCGAGGGCCCGCATCGTCGTCGACGCGTCGGCCCCTCTAGACATCTCGGTACCTCGCAAGCCTGCTCGGCGCCCTGGTCGACCGCGCGGTCGGCGCGCGTGTCGTCAGCCATCGCGGCGCCCGCTGCTGCAGATCGCGGTGTGCAGCTCTGTCGTGAGCCGGGCGATCTCCTCCCCCGAACGGGGGGTATACCGCGCGCCGGACGTGGCCGGGCGCGGGCGAGAGCGTACGTTCGGTGCGTGGCCACGCTCGAGACGGCACACTTCCGAGGCGATGACGCCGACGTGCTCGTGGCCGCCTCCCTCGCCTGCCCGGGCTGCCTCTCGAGTGACGTCCGGTGGACGCTCGACGCGGAGTCGTTCGACCCGTCGGTCGAGGTCTCGTGCGACGCCTGCGGCCACCGGCGACGCGTGTTCCTCGAGCCGATGCAGGAGCTCCGCCTCGCGCTCCACGAAGAGCGCCCGCTGGGCCAGGACATGCGGACCACGCCCGCACCGGGCGTCGCGCTGTAGAGGCTGTCTCACCTTGCCGCGAGAGGCTCGCCCGTGAGCCTCTCGACCCCGGCGCGGGTTGAGGCCCTCGAGGTCTTCGTCGCACTCCTCTCGGAGGCCGACGCCCCCGAGGCCCCCGAGTCGTTCTTCAACCGGATCTGTGAGGCCGTCTGCCGGCTCACGACGATGGAGCGGGCGGTGGTCTTCTTCTACGACGACGCCCGACGCGAGGTCCGGGCGGTGGGAGCGCACGCCATTGAGCTGGCCGAGCTGGCCGACCTGAGGACCAGCCTGGGCGAGAACCCCTGGGCGCAGAAGGCCCTGGGCGAGGATCGCGTGGTGGTGATTGCCGAGCGCTTCGACGAGGAGCTGCCGGCTGTCTACGAGCGGTTCCTGCCCATCACCAAGCTCACCGGCACTCCCATCTCGGCGGCCGGGCGCTGGTTCGGCGTGATCCTGGCCGACCGCGCCGGCGCCGACTTCGACCTCTCGCAGGTCGAGTCGCACGCCCTGTGGACCCTCGGGAAGCTCGCCGCGCTCGCCGCCAGCGCTCGCCTGGTGGCCCACCAGCAGGAGCGCGCCAGGGGCCTGGCTGACCGCATCGAGCTGGCCCGGGACATTCACGACCGGGTGGTGCAGCGCCTGTTCGGGGTCTCGCTGGCGCTGTCGACCGGTCAGCAGCTCGAGGCCGACGAGCGTGCCCGCCTCGGCGCCGAGGTCCATTCGGCCCTATCCGACCTGCGCGAGGCGCTCGCGCGACCGCTGGCCCCACGCCCGCGCAGCACCGGCATCCCGCTGCGGGCCGAGCTCGAGCGTCTGGCCCAGGACGGGGGAGGCCTGCCGGTGAAGGTGTCCTGCATCGAGCTCGAGGACATGCCCGAGCGCCTGGAGCCGCTCGTCCAGGCCGCGCTCGCAGAGGCCCTGCGCAACGCCGCCAAGCACGCCGATCCCTCGCGGGTGGAGGTGACGGCCCGTCGCGACGAAGGCGCCTTCGTGCTCGAGGTGGAGAATGACGGCGTCAACGGCGAGCCCTCGGCCGCGGGCGGGATGGGCCTGCGACTGACCGCGGTCGAGGCACTCCAGGAGGGTGGGATGCTCGAGTTCGGTCCACCCGCCCCAGGGCTGTGGAGAATGCGTCTGGTCCTGCCCGCGGAGGAGGGATGAACGGCGAGCCGGGGCTGCGCGTGCTCGTGGTCGATGACCACGACGTGGTCCACTGGGGGTTCCGGCTGCTGCTGACCGAGCAGCCGTGGGTGGAGCGCTGTCTGAGCGCGCAAACGGGGCCAGAAGCGCTCGAGCTCGCCCGGCGGTACGACCCCCACGTGGCCCTGGTGGATCTGTTCGTGGGGGAGGAGTCCGGGGCGCGCATCTGCGCCGACCTGCGCGAGCTCTCTCCCGATCTGCGCGTGCTGCTGATCTCGGGCGCCGGGCGGATCTCGCCCAGCGCCGCCCGGGCGGCCGGGGCGTCGGGCTTCGTGTCTAAGGACTGGGGCGCCCAGGACGTGGCGAAGGCGGTGCGGATGGTGGGCCTCGGCATGAGCGTCTTCACCCCGCTCGAGGACCAGCCCGCGGTGCCCCTCTCGGAGCGCGAGCGCGAGGTGCTCGAGCTCGTGGCCACCGGGGCCACCAACTCGGAGATCGGCCGGCACCTCTTCCTCTCCCGTCACACGGTCAAGGAGCACACGAGCGCGCTCTACCGCAAGCTCGAGGTGCGCAACCGCGCGGAGGCGGTGCAGCGGGCGCAGCGGATGGGGTTGATCGGGTAGCGCGTCGCCGCTCCCGTA
>JACCZP010000143.1 GCA_013695885.1 Thermoleophilaceae bacterium
GCGCCCGGGTGGTCGCGCAGTCTCGGCTCATCCACCCCGAGCGCCCCGACCGGCTCCTGCGCGGCGCGGCCGCCCTCGCGCGCTACGGACCGACGGCGGCGGCCGGCCTTGCGGCCTCGGCGGCGCGCTTCCCCGACCGCCCGGCGATCATCGACGAGGCCGGCGCGCTCACGTTCTCGGAGCTGCACCGCCGGACCAACGCGCTCGCCCACGCCCTCTCCGACGCCGGCGTGGTCGAGGGCGACGGCGTGGCCGTCATGTGCCGCAACCACCGCGGGTTCGTGGAGGCCGTCGGCGCGGCGTCGAAGCTCGGCGCCAATGCGCTGCTTCTGAACACCTCCTTCGCGGGGCCGCAGCTCTCCGACGTGGTGAAGCGCGAGAAGCCGCGGGCGATCGTCTACGACCAGGAGTTCACCGATCTGCTCTCCGACGCCGGGCGCCGGCGCAAGCGCTTCGTCGCCTGGGAGGAGGACCCCGGCACCGCCGCCGACGCGACGCTCGAGGATCTGATCGCCGAGGGCGATCCCGACGACGTGGTGGCTCCGAGCGGCGAGGGCCGCATCGTGATCCTCACGTCGGGCACCACGGGCACGCCGAAGGGAGCATCGCGGCCGACGCCCTCGAACTCGGTCGGGGCGCTCGTGTCCATGCTCTCGCGCATCCCGCTGCGGGCGCGGGAGACCACCATGATCGCCGCGCCGCTGTTCCACTCGTGGGGCTTCGCCCACCTCGCGCTCGGCCTGACACTGTCCTCCACCTACGTCCTGCGCCGGCGCTTCGACCCCGAGGAGACGCTGGCCGCGACCGCGCGCCACCGGGCCCGGACGCTCGTGGCAGTGCCGGTGATGATCCAGCGCATCATGGAGCTGCCGCCGGAGACGCGGCGGCGGTGGGACCTCTCGTCGCTGCAGGTGGTGGCTCTGAGCGGATCCGCCCTGCCCGGGGACCTGGCCGCGCGCTTCATGGACGCGTTCGGCGACGTGATCTACTCCCTGTACGGGTCTACCGAGGTGGCCTGGGCCACCGTGGCCGGACCCGAGGACCTGCGTGCCGCTCCGGGCACCGCGGGCCGCCCCCCGCGCGGCACCGAGCTGCGCATCCTCGAGGAGGACGACGACGTCGATGTGTCCCAGGGCCGAACGGGGCGGATATTCGTGCGCAACGACATGCTCTTCGACGGCTACACCGGCGGCGGGTCGAAGGACACGGTCGACGGGTTCATGAGCACCGGGGACCTCGGCCGCATCGACGACGACGGGCGGCTGTTCGTGGAGGGCCGTGACGACGAGATGATCGTCTCCGGCGGTGAGAACGTGTTTCCGCGTGAGGTAGAGGACCTGCTCGCCGCCCACGGGGACGTCTACGAGGCGGCGGTGATCGGCGTCGAGGACGAGCGCTTCGGGCAGGCGCTGAAGGCCTTCGTGGTGCCGCGCGACGGGAAGACGCCCTCGGCGGAGGAGCTGAAGGCCCACGTGAAGAAGAACCTCGCGCGCTTCAAGGTGCCGCGCGACGTGGAGCTGCTCGACGAGCTGCCGCGCAACTCGACGGGCAAGGTGGTGAAGCGGGAGCTGAGCTAGGGCGCGACGCCGACCGCTACTCGGTCGCCGGCCGGCGTGACGTGGCCGCGCCGGCCCGTCGCGCCGCCCGGGCGGCCTTGACGGCCTGCCGGCGGCCACCCTCGCGCAGGTTCCCGTAGAGGCTTCGCACCCGCTCGAAGATCTCGCCCGCGGCGGCCTGGGCCTGCTCGCGGGTCGGCGCCTCGACCCGGTCGAAGCGGATGGGGTCGTCGTACTGGACGGTGACCTTCGGGAACTCGAGTCGCCTCCAGTTGCGCACGCGCGCCGTTCCGGCGATGGCCGCCGGCACCACGGGCGCCCCAGACTCGAGCGCCAGCCGGCCGATGCCCGAGCGTGGCTCGCCGAGCTCTCCGGTGCGCGAGCGCCCGCCCTCGGCGTACATCACCACCACGCCGCCACGGTCGAGCACCGCGTGGGCGGTCTTGAACGCCTCGTCGTCGCGGTGGCCGCGACGAATCGGGAACACGCCTCCGGGCGAGTAGATCCACTCCATCGGCCGCCGGAATAGCTGCGACTTGCCCATGAAGTGGATCTTCCGCCGCACGTAGACGGCGACGAAGAAGTGGTCGAGGAACGAGAAGTGGTTCGGCGCGACGATGGCCGCTCCGGACACCGGCACGAGGTTGGAGTCGATCACCCGCACGCGGTAGAAGACCAGCAGGTAGGGGAGTAGCACCAGCCTGACGAGCTCGTAGACCCAGTTCGGCCGATGCCCTCGTGTGCGCTCGTGGAAGGGCGCGAAGTGCTCGGCCGGGCGCGGATCCTGATAGCTCTGCTGCTTCAACTCGGGCGTCTCCTCTTCTCCTCCGAACGGGCGGAGCCCGCTTCTACCCTCGCGATCCGCCGACGTTACCCGCCGGAGGGCGAGCCTGCCGTCGAGTTCCTCGGGCGGACGCCCGGAGCCCCGCGG
>JACCZP010000166.1 GCA_013695885.1 Thermoleophilaceae bacterium
AAGCCTAACGCGCACGAGCCGTGCACGCGTGGGTCCCCGACCGATGCGGCGCACCGGGTAGGCCGGACGGCGAGGGGGGCGAGGGGGGTGAGGACCCGACTATCGGTCCCCAGCGGTAGACGACATGGGCGACATCGTCCAGGCGGCGAGCGCGCGCTGCGCGTCCTCGGAGCCGACGAACTTCATGAACGCCGCTACCGCGGCGCTGACCGGCCCCACTGCCGAGCGGAGCGCGTACCAGTGTCTCGTCGGAAGTCGCTCGCCCAGCGTGATGCTGCCAAGCAGTCCGGAGCTGAGCTCGAGCTCGACCGCCACCCGTGATTGCAGCGACACCCCGATTCCCGCACGAGCCGCCTGCTTGATCGCACCGTTGGAGCCGAGCGTCAGGACCCGTGGTCGAAGCTCGTGGCTCGCGAGGAACCGCTCGTTGAACGCGCGTGTGCCGGAGCCCTGCTCCCGCTGCAGCCAGGAGCGCTCGGCGAGCTCCGCGGGCCGCACCGACCGCCGCTCGGCAAGTGGGTCGTCCGCGCTCGTGATCAGCGCGAACCGGTTCTCGCCCAGGGCATGGCCCGCGAGCCGATCGCCGTCCGGCGGTCGACCCCCGACGGCCACGTCGGCGCGGTGGGCGAGCATCCGCCCGAACACGTGCTCGCGGTTGCCGACGTCGAGCGTCAGCCCGATGTCGGGGTGCTGTGCGCCGAAGGCGTGCAACAGCGGTGGGACCAGGTACTCGGCCGCGGTCGTCACGGCCACGATCCGCAGCTCGCGTGCGGCAAGCTCCCCCGCCTCGAGCGCGGCGCGCTCGCCCTGCTCGAGCAGGCCGATGACGTCGGCGGCGTAAGGCGCGAACGCCTCCCCGGCCGGGGTGGGGCGGATCGAGCGCCCGACGCGCTCCATCAGCTCGGCGCCGAGCTCACGTCCCAGCGAGGAGACCGCGGCCGAGACCGACGGCTGGGTGACGACCAGCTCCTCCGCGGCGGCGGTCACAGAGCCCGTCCGGACAACCGCGAGGAAGCTGCGCAGCTGAGTGAGCGTTATAGACAGAGGGCTAAGATACACGCCACCAGCACCGCGGATATTCGATAGCTGCCGTGGCCTACGGCGCCGGGTGCCTCGCGGAAGCTCGCCGAAGCTCCACCCCACGAGCGCGATCCATCATGTAATCGGTCAAGGGGTTAAGGTTGGCGCCGAACGTCCACGGCACGTAGAACATCTGCCGCACAGGGAGGGAAAGAGTCATGACCGCACACGAGCTCGAGCTCACCGCCAGGGCGTTGGTCGCCGAGGGGAAGGGCATCCTCGCCGCCGACGAGAGCACCGGCACCGTAACCAAGCGCCTCGAGGCAGTCGACACCGATTCGACCGAGGAGATCCGCCGCAACTACCGCCGCATGCTCGTCACCGCAGGAGCGGGGGGCGACATCATCAGCGGGATGATCATGTACGACGAGACCATTCGCCAGGAGGACGACGACGGCACGTCCTTCCCGCAGCTGCTCGATCAGCACGGGATCATCCCGGGGATCAAGGTCGACACGGGCGCCAAGCCGCTGGCCCTCTCCCCGGACGAGAAGGTCACCGAGGGCCTCGACGGTTTGCGCGACCGGCTCGAGGAGTACGTCGGGATGGGGGCGCGGTTCGCCAAATGGCGTGCGGTCATCAACATCGACGTCGAGAACGGCCTCCCGACCGAGTACTGCCGGCACGTGAACGCGCATGCGCTCGCGCGCTACGCGGCGCTCTGCCAGGAGGCCGGCCTCGCCCCGATCGTCGAGCCCGAGGTGGAGATCCGCGGCGATCACACGATCGAGAAGTGCCGCGAGGTCACGACCGCCACGCTGCGCACCGTGTTCGACGAGCTCGCCGCCCAGCGGGTGGACCTGCGAGGCATGCTGCTCAAGCCGAACATGGTGATCTCTGGCAAGGAAAGTTCCGAGCAGGCGAGCGTCGAGGAGGTGGCCGAGCAGACCGTCAGCACCATGCGGGAGGTCGTTCCGGCCGCCGTGCCCGGCATCGTCTTCCTGTCGGGCGGCCAGGGCCCCGAGCGTGCCACCGCCCACCTGA
>JACCZP010000203.1 GCA_013695885.1 Thermoleophilaceae bacterium
CGGTCGGTCCACCGGCGGCTCGTGTAGGCGTGACCTCCCGGCGCGCGTTCCCGCTCGACGGACGCCGGGCGCTCGAAGTCGGGCTCGTACGCCGTGGCCGCGAGCCGGTTCGTGGCCATCCACTGCCGGACCGCGTGCTCGCCGTTCGCCGGGGCGACGAGGCGATCGGCGCTCCCGTGGAGGACGATCGTGGGGACCGGCCGTGCACGGTCGCCCATCGCCCGCAGGGCGAGCTCGCCTCCACGGGCGGTATCCGGGGCGCCGCGGGACATGGCGGCGAAGGCCGCGCCGAAGTTGGTGGCGGAGCCAAAGGCGAGGCCCGAGTGGATCGCGACGGCCGCGAAGACGTCGGGATGGGTGGCGCCCATGACGGCCGCCATCGCGCCCCCGGCCGACATGCCCGCGACGAGCACGCGGTTCGGGTCGATCGTCCGGTCCGAGGTGCCCGCCATCACCGTTCGCGCCACGGCGGCGATGAAGTCCGGCTCTCCGCCTCCGCGCGCCTGGTGGGTGGGGACGAACCAGTTCCAGCACGCCTGGGGGTTGTGCTCTCGGCCCTGCTGCGGATAGGCGACGACGAACCCGTGCCGGTCGGCCGCCGCGTTCATGAGCGTCCCGGCGGCGGAGCTCGCCGCCGTCTGGGTGCAGCCGTGGAGCACGACCACCAGCGGGGTGGCAACGCCGAGTCGAGCGCTTGCCGGCGTGTAGACGAAGTAGGGCCGCGGCCCGGAGCGGTCGGTGTGGTTGAACGCCTCCCACGTGCCGGCGGAGGCGCTCGGGGCGGTTGGGGGCAGACCTTCCTGATGGCTCGACGCTCGGCGACGGCCGGGGCGGGCGGGGGCCGATGAGCGCCCCGACAGCCCCGGGAGATCGGGCAGCGCCGTGGGGTGAGACGTGCGCCCCGACAGCGCGGTGAGGTCGGGCAACACCGGCGCGGGTCCTGACGCCCGCCCTTCGATCACCGTCCGGTTCGCCGCGTAGAGCTTTCGCCAGTCCAGCAAGGTGCTGCATACTATATCACGCATCTGCGTGGTATCCCGTTTCTTGGTTCTCACGCCTCAACGCCGAGGCACGAAACTGCGGTAGACGCTGAGCAGGGCGACGCGCTGGGGCTCGGACAGTTCGGGATCCCGGAGAATGGCGGCCTCAGTGTCGGGCGGGGCGGGCGCCTGCTCCCGCGGGACCGGCGAGTCGAACACGCCGGCGCGGGCGAGCAGCGACTCGAGCGGGATCCCGAGGGCGTCGGCGATGGCTCGCAGCACCGTGATCGAAGGCTCGTGCAGCCCTCGCTCGACCTGGCTGAGGTAGGCGTTGGACACGCGGGTCCGCTCGGCCAGGTCACGCAGCGACAGCCCCGCCGTCGACCGGTGGGCGCGGATGAAGGCACCGAGCGCCGACAGTTGAGCGCTCCACGAGTCGTCGACCATGACGGCATCTTCGCCCAAGGTCGATCCGGCCGGTCATGCCGGGGCACCGCGACGAGGCAGACGCTGCTCGCGCGGACGCGCGCCCGGCGGGCCGGTCGGCTAGGCCGTCGTTCGGAGGGCTTCGAAAGCGCCCCGGTCGGCGCTCGCCGCGTTCAGCCTCGCCATCCGCTCGCATGCCAGTCGAGCGAACCTCTTCTGCTGGCCACGACCGAAGAGGTGAAAGCCCAGCCGTACGAGCGGGTTCGAGATATGAGCGACCCGCGAGAAGGCATGGATCCTGAACTCGACCCCTCCCGCGTCGAGCCACTTCCAGACCTCGTAGTCCATCTGGCCCATCTCGAGGTGGTCCTCGAGCGTCGCGTAGCTCCAGCCCCAGACCCGGGCCCGCCGACCATCCTCCTCGCGCGTCTCGTCGATCACCGCTACCACTCGGACCCCCAGGTAGAAGTGGAGGCCGAGGAAGCGGGCCTCGAGCAGCATGTTCCGCCCCTCGAGCGGAGCGTCGGCCCGGAAGAAGGCGCGAACGATCGAGGGCTCGACGAACTCGTAGTCGCGCATGAGCAGGCGGGCCGTCTCCCAGCTTCCGTCCGGCACGGGCGGTCCCGGGGGCTCGCCCGGCAGGGGCTGGCGGTAGAAGTCGAAACGCCAGCCGTAGTCAGGGATGAACTCCGCGCGGCGATCGGGGTCGAAGTTCAGCTCCTTGGCCGGCAGCTCATCGAGAAGCTTCGCGCAGTCGGCGCGCCCGAGCACCTCCCTGAGGCTCACCGGTCTCCTGCGACCGATCGTGTGTCGATGTCGACGCCGCCGGTCAGCCGCCCCCCGGAGCGCTCGGCTACCTGCTCGAGCACGGAGGTCCACAGGTGGAGTTGCACCTCCTTCGCCATACGCAGGTGCTGGTAGAGGAGATCAGACAGCCGGTCGCCGCTCCGCGCCCAGGACTCGATCTCGAAGAGAAGGTGTCCGTCGCGAGAGAAGCGGAATTCGATCTGTCCGGCCTCGAGGTGGCCCTCGAGCGTGGCGAGTCGAAACGAGGTAGATGTGACGTCGATGACTCGGACGGGCCCGTCCCAGGGGCCGGGCATGCGCACGACATACTCGTCGCCCGCGCGCATCACGCCGTCCTCTCCCTCGAGCTTGTGGAAGGTGGCCAGCTCGGTCGGCACCACTCGGTCGAGCTCACCGGTGACGAGCGCGTGGAGCGCCTCCGGTGTCAGGTCGGCGTCGCGGATCGTGGCGCGGTAACGGCGATGGAACAGACGACCGACCCCGCTGTCGGCCTGCTGCACATCCGACAGGTCGAGCTCGGGCGGGAACGGGGGCGGACCATCCCGCTCCAGGGACCCCTCCGTCTCCCGGCGGTGCATGGGAGTGGTCCGCCACATGTACCGCCAGGAAGTGAGGCCTACGCCGAGCGGCCACCGCGCGGCGGTGGCGATGCGTCGTGAGAGGGGAAGCTTCCGCGGCA
>JACCZP010000220.1 GCA_013695885.1 Thermoleophilaceae bacterium
ACCAGGATGCCGCTCATGCCAGGAGCTTCCTTTCGTCGAGCCAGGAGACGATCTTCTCGACGGTCTCGTTGGTGTCCTCGTCCTCGATGATCTCGCCGGCGGCCTTCGGCGGCGGGGGGTTGATGCCGAGCACCGAGGTGCGCGATCCGCCGGTGCCCACGCGGTCGGCCTCGATGGAGGCGTCGCCGATCGACTTGGTGTCGAGCGGCTTCTTCTTCGCGCCCATGATCGCCTTCAGGGACGGGTAGCGCGGCTCGTTGATCGCGTCGCCGACCGAGATGACCGCTGGGAGGTCCACCTCCACGGTGTCGTAGCCGTACTCGGCCTGGCGCTCACAGCGCAGCTTCCCGTCCTCGACGTCGATCTTGATCACCTGCGTCAGCGAGGGCATCTTCAGGTGGTCGGCGATGATCGCGCCCATCGTGTAGCACTCGCCGTCGTCGGACTGCTGGCCGCAGAGCACGAGGTCCGGGGACTCCGCCTCGAGCACCCGCGCGAGCGCGTAGCCGGTCGCGCAGCAGTCCGAGCCGGTCAGGGCGTCGTCGGTCAGGTGGATCGAGCGGTCGGCGCCCAGGGAGACCGCCTTGTGCAGCGCGCGCACGGCGGTGTCCGGCCCCATGGTCACCGCGACGACCTCCTCCACGTCGACCACCCCGCCCTCCTTCACCTGCATGGCGGCCTCGATGGCGTGGGTGTCGAATGGGTTCAGGTTCTTCTCGCCGGAGCGGTCGAGGCGCATGCTCCCTTCGTCGATGCGCTTCTCGACGGCGGCGTCCGGTACCTCTTTGACGAGGACGCAGATCTTCAAGAGGGCTCCTTGGGTCGGTGCTTCCAGGCGCGCCGGTCGGGCGCTGCCGGCCGGACACTGTACTGCGTTGACTGACGAGTCAATCTAGTTTCGCTGCCCCGGGCGCTCGCCCGGCGACTAAGACGGTGTGCGCTGCTCCTGTACGGCGCCGCGGATGAAGTCGATGATCTCCTGGGTCGATGACCCCGGCGTGAAGATCTCCGACACCCCGAGCTCCTTCAGCTCCGGGATGTCGTCGGCAGGGATCGTGCCGCCGAGGATGAGGACCACGTCATCGACGCCCTGTTCCTCGAGCAGCTCGACGATCCGTGGAACGAGCGTCATGTGCGCGCCCGAGAGGATCGACAGGCCGACCGCGTCGGCGTCCTCCTGGATGACGGTCGCCACGATCTGGTCCGGCGTCTGGTGCAGGCCGGTGTAGATGACCTCCATGCCGGCGTCGCGCAGGGCACGGGCGATGATCTTCGCGCCGCGGTCATGCCCGTCGAGGCCGGGCTTGGCCACCACCACGCGGATCTTGCGCCGGCTCTGGCCACGCGCTCGCTCGGAGCTCGGCTCCGCGTCGGTGCTATCCCGCTCCGCGGCGGCGTCGGCGGTCCCTTCCACGGGCGCGCGAGTGTAGTGCGACGGACCGCGATCATCCGGCCTGGGGAGTGGCGCCGCGGCGCGGGCGCCGGCCGGCGTGCCGACCCCTTACTTATCCCGTCCGGGACCCACCACCGCGGCCAACCACCGCCGTTCGGCTGATGCCGAGCGGCGCCTGAACCCGCCGCGGGCGGGGAAGGCATCGGGTGTGCTAGAGGCGTTGCGCTCTCGTTGCTCCCGCGGCCCTATGCGCCGAAGCGTGGCGACGACCGGGACAAGCTTGCTCTTCAAGAAGGTGTCCTCTCAGGCCCTCAGACAAGGGTCGCGCGAGAGGAAGAAGGCAGGCGCCTAACGAGCGTTCCGGCCCGGACGACTCTAGTCACCGGGTCGCAGCCAGGCGGGCGAGCTCCGCGGCAGCGGCGATCACCTATTCAGAACACCGGCGTCTCGGTGAACGTCCCGAAGACCGACTGGAGCGACTCGACCATCTCGCCCTCGGTGGCCTCCGCACGGGCGCACTCGATGAGCGGGCCCATCGTGTTCTCCTCCCCGGCGGCGGCCTCGCGCAGGCGGCCGAGAGTGCGCTCGACCTCCGAGGCGTCGCGACGGGCGCGAACCGCTCGGACCCGGTCGATCTGCTTCTGCTCGAGCGCGGTGTCGATCCGCAGCGTCTCGATGCGCTCGTCCTCGTCCAGGCGGAAGCGGTTCATCCCGACGATGACCCGCTCGCCCGAGTCCACCTCGCGCTGATAGCGGAACGAGGCGTCGGCGATCTCGCGCTGAGGAAAGTTGGCCTTGACCGCCTCGACCATGCCGCCGAGCTGGTCGATGCGGTCGAAGTACTCGTAGGCGGCCTCCTCCATGCGGTCGGTCAGGGCCTCGACGTAGTAGGAGCCCCCGAGCGGGTCGATGGTGTTCGTGACCCCGGTCTCGTGGGCGATCACCTGCTGGGTGCGGACGGCGAGGCGCACGGCGTCCTCGGTGGGTAAGGCGAGCGCCTCGTCGTGGGAGTTGGTGTGCAGGGACTGCGTGCCCCCGAGCACCGCAGAGAGGGCCTCGGTTGTGGTGCGCGCGACGTTGACCAGGGGCTGCTGCGCGGTGAGCGAGACGCCGGCGGTCTGGGCGTGCGTGCGCATCAGCATCGAGCGCTCGTCCCGGGCGCCGTAGGTGTCGCGCAGCTCGCGGGCCCAGATCCGGCGGGCGGCGCGGAACTTCGACACCTCCTCGAAGAAATCGATGTGCGCGTTGAAGAAGAACGAGAGCCGCGGGGCGAAGTCGTCGACGTCGAGGCCGCGGGCGATGGCCTGCTCGACGTAGGTGAAGCCGTCCTTCAGCGTGAAGGCGAGCTCCTGCTGGGCGGTCGAGCCGGCCTCGCGGATGTGGTAGCCCGAGATGGAGACCGGGTGCCAGCGGGGCATGTGGTGGGCGCAGTGCTCGATCATGTCGATGACCAGCCGCATCGCGGGGTCGACCGGGAAGCACCACTCCTTCTGTGCGATGTACTCCTTGAGTATGTCGGTCTGGATCGTGCCGGCCAGGCGCTCCGCCGGCACGCCCTGGCGCTCGCCGGCGACCACGTAGAGCGCGAGCATGATCGGCGCCGGGGCGTTGACGGTCATCGAGGTGGAGACCTCGCCCA
>JACCZP010000233.1 GCA_013695885.1 Thermoleophilaceae bacterium
CCCATGCGGTCGCGCTCCACCACGGCGGTCTTCATCCCGAGCTGCGCGGCACGGATGGCAGCCACGTAGCCGCCCGGCCCCGAGCCGATCACGACGCAGTCGTAGGAGTCGTTCGAGGCCACGAGCGTCGAGACTACCCGAGCGCTCGCTCCTGGAGCCGAGCTCGCGGCTCAGGCGGCGTCGGCGGCCAGGCGCTCCTTGATGTGCTCGGGGATGTGCGCCGCGCGGCCGGCGTCGTAGTCGTAGCCCACCATCACGCCCGACCCCTCGGCCACCAGCCGGTTGTCGGCCTCGGCGCGGATCTCGAACCGCAGCTCGAAGCTCGAGCGCTTGAGCTCCCCGGGCCGGATGAACACCCGGAGGTCCTCTCCGAAGAAGCCGGGCGAGTGGTAGTTGACGTGGCACTCGGCGAGGATCCAGCCGAACTCGTCGCGGACCGTAGGGGAGTGCTCGGGCAGCTTCTCGCTCAGGTAGGCGATGCGCGCGGTCTCGAAGTAGCGCAGCACCTGGACGTTGTTGAGGTGCTGCATGGCGTCGAGGTCGCCGAAGCGGATGGTCTCGAGGACCGAGAACGCGGATGGGGCGTCCTCGGCGGCTAGCACCTTCTCCTCGGTCACGGGCTCTCCTCGGCTCGCGGTCGGTCCGGCATCTGAAGTCGGGCCATGGCCTTCACGAGGAACCAGAACAGCACACCAGCGCCGATGACCACGAGGACCGAGTAGAGGGTGCGCAGGTCGAAGCCGCCGGCGATGATGACGCGAAGGCTCTCGAAGATGATCTGCACGGCCAGCAGCGCCTGCATGGCGAGCACCGCCCAGTAGCGGCTCCGCCACAGACCTCCGGTGATCGCGAAGAGCAGCCCGGTGACCAGGACCTGAAGGAGTACCTGGCGTCCCGGCTGCGGGGCGGCCGCGGTCAGGGCACGGACAAGGCCGTACACGTTGGCCAGCGCGAACAGCGACGCGCCTACCGCCGCCACGGTCACGGCCCTCGGGCGCTCGTCCTCGCGCAGGGGCTCGAGCTCGGCGCGGGCGCGGGCGTCGCGCTCCTCCGTGCGGGATGGCGCGGGGGCGACCCCGGCGGAACGGGAGCGGCGGGGGTGGCGTCCCCGCCGTCCGCGGGCCCTAGAGGGCGGCAACGGCCTCGGCGCGGCCGAGGACAGCCCGCAGCGCGCGGGCCGCTGCGCCCGGGTCCTCCGCGTCTCGGATCGCCCTCACCACCGCGACGCGCTCGGCTCCGGCCCGCACCACGTCGGGCGCGTTCGTGGCGTCGATGCCCCCGATGGCGAAGAACGGCTTCGGACCGCCGGCCGCCGCATGGCGGACGAGCGCGAGACCGACCGCGGGGCGACCCGGCTTGGTCATGGTCTCGTGCACCGGTCCAACCCCCAGGTAGTCGGCGGTCGAGCGAGCGGCCGCGGCCACCTGGTCGGGCGTGTGGGTGGAGACGCCGATGAGGACGTCCGGGCCTACGAGCTCCCGCGCTTCGTCCAGGTCACCGTCGTCCTGACCCAGGTGGACACCGTCGGCGGCGCACCGCAGGGCGAGGTCGGGACGGTCGTTGACGACGAGGAGGGCGCCGTGCCGGTCGCACACCGACCGGAACCGCTCGCCGGCGCGGACGATCTCGTCGTCGGAGGCCTCCTTGTCGCGGAGCTGGACGATGTCCACGCCTCCGATCAGCGCGGGCTCGAGCACGTCGGTCGCCGAACCGGGCTCGATAACGAGGTACACACGCGCGCGGGCAAGTCGCTCGCGGCGATCGACGGAGGGGGGCGCGCCGGCGGGACGAAGCACGACGCCCATGCTGACAGAGGCTCGGGGGCGCCGGGCGCCGCCGCAGGAGGTATCGTCCGCGGGCACCAAGCTTTTCCTACGCCGCTTCCCCCCCGGAAGGGAGTCCCCTCTCTATGACTGTTAGCCCAATCCCAATCGGTACGTCGATCGTCCTCATCGCCGTCGGCGCGATCCTCGCGTACGCGGTGGAGTACGACCTGGGCTTCATCGACGTCCAGACGGCCGGGATCATCCTCATGATCGTGGGGATACTCGGCCTCATCATCTCGGTCCTCTTCCTGGCGCTCGGCGGCCGCCGACGCGGGGGTGAGGTGGTGGACGAGGTTCCCGTCCGCCGCCGCGAACGCCCCTGAGCCCTGAGTCGCGATAGGCGTCGCCTGCCGGCGTCCTCGGTCGCTCGCGTGCGGAGCACGCGCGCCGCTCCCCGCTCCCCGCCGCTTCCGCCCCGGTACCATCGAACCCTGACGGGAGCCCGGAGCGATCGGGCTGAGAGGGTGGCTGGGTCGCCGCCGACCGTGGACCTGATCCGGGTAATGCCGGCGTAGGGACGATCGGAGCGCCTGGCCTCGACCGGAGGTGGCGTTG
>JACCZP010000245.1 GCA_013695885.1 Thermoleophilaceae bacterium
CGCGCCGGGCAGCGAGCGGCCCGTAGACCGGGTCGGCGGCGGCGTCGCCGCTGAGCTGGGGGGCTCGTCGCGACGCCATGTGGAAGCAGAGCGACGCGTCGAGCGGCACGGACTGGCCCGGCTCGACGGCGACGGAGCCGTCGCCGGCCGTGGCGTCGACGATGCGCAGCACGCCGTCGGCCCCGTCGAGATGCGCCACGAACACCAGGCTGCCGGGCAGCCGCTTCTCGAGCAATCCGAGAATCGATCGCGTGGCCTCCCAGAAGCTCTGAAAGCCCTGCTCCATCAGATCGCCCCCGCCCGGAGCCACGGAAGGCACTCTAACGTGAGGGCCCAGAGCCGTCAGCCGGTCACGGCCCGGAGTCCGGCAGCACGCGAGCGCCGCGCCCGTGCTTCTCCAGGTCGACGAGCACGCCGCCGTCCGGCCCGTCCTCCACGGCGAAGGAGTCGACCACCGTCTCGAGGATCCGGCGGAGGCCGAGCCCGGCGGGAACGGTCTCCGCGCTCCGCAGGGAGCCCATGACCGCAAGCTCGCGCAGCGGGCCCACGCGCAGCCGGACCTGACCGTCGCCCTCGAGCTCGAACAGCACCCGCACCTCGGGGTCGGCCGGCCCCGTCTCGTGCAAGAGCCGCTCGAGCGCCAGTTGGAGGTCGTCGAGCTCCTCGACGCTCAAGCCGATGCGATCCCCGATGCCGGCCAGCACGAGTCGGGCTACCGAGTCCCACTCCCGGCCCACCGGGGTCACGAGCTCCACCAGGTCGACCGCGGGGGAGCCCTCCGATCCGGGCCCCTCGTCGGGCGGGGGAGGGTCGATCGGATGGTCAGGCGGCACTTGCGGCCTCCGGCGCGTGCGCATCCGTCGCGGCGGCAACGACAGCGGCGCCGAGAACGCGCTCGCCCTGCATGAGCACCGCGGTCTGGCCGGGCGCCACCGCCTCGGCGGGCGTCTCGAAGGCGAGCTCGAGCCGATCGTGCTCGCCGGGGCCGGCATCCTCGACCACGCGGCACGGGACCGGGGCCGAGCGGTAGCGCAGCTTGACCCGGTCGACGCGCGCGGCCGGTCGGTGGAGCACCGCCGCGCCGAGCACGGCTCCACCGGCGGCGAGGGCCGCTCGCGGGCCCACCGTGACCCGTCCGCTCGCCGCGTCCTTGCGCACCACGAACAGGGGCTCGGGCGCCGCGAGGCCGAGACCTCGCCGCTGGCCGACCGTGAAGCGCTCCTGCCCTTCGTGGCGGCCGAGCACGCGGCCCTCGAGCGAGACGATCTCCCCGCCGGACGAGCTCGCGGTCGGGAGCGGCAAGCCCCCGTGGCGGCTCAGGAATCGCTCGCGCCCCGTGCCCGCGAGGAAGCAGAGGTCCTGGGAGTCGGGACGGTCGGCCACCGGGATGCGCGCACGGCGGGCACGCTCGCGCACCTCGCTCTTCTCGAGATCCCCTAGCGGGAACCACAGGCGGTCGAGGTCGCCCGGCCCGAGCCGGGCGAGCACGTAGGCCTGGTCCTTGCCCCCGTCGGCCGCCGGCTCGAGCAGTGGCCCCTCGGCGTCGTGGGCGATGCGCGCGTAGTGGCCGGTGGCGAGGCGCGCCGCGCCGAGGTCGCGGGCCAGGCGCAGCATCTCCGCGAAGCGCACCCGTCCGTTGCAGCGCACGCACGGGTTGGGCGTGCGGCCGGCGGCGTGCTCGGCGACGTAGTCCTCGACCACCTCACGGCGGAAGGCCGCGCGCAGGTCGAGGGTCAGGTGCGGGAGGCCCATGCCGTGCGCGAGGGCGCGGGCACCGGTGACCGCCTGCGGGGAGCAGCAGCTCCGTCCGCCGTCGTTCTCGGAGTCGGCCCACAGCTCGAGGGTCACCCCCACCACCTCGTGCCCGGCCTCGAGGGCTAGCTGCGCGGCGAGGGCTGAGTCCACCCCCCCGCTCATGGCCACGAGGGTCCGCCGGGGGTCGGGCGCGAGCACCGCCGCGCCGTCGGCGGCGGCTGCCCCGAGGGCGCGATGCAGCGCATCGGCGGCGAGGTGGACGGCGTGGCGGCGGGCGGGGGACAGACCTCCGAGCGCGCGATCGAGGTCGTCGGCGGACAGGCGGGCGGCGTCGAAGAGGGCGGCTCCTTCGACCAGCTCGACCACCGCGCTGCCCGCGGCAACCGCCGCGGCGCAGCCGCGCGCGTCGAAGCCGGCGGCGGCCACGCGCCCGTCCTCGGCCTCCACGGAGACCGTGACGAGGTCGCCGCACGCCGACCCGCCCGCGGCGCCGCGGTAGGGAGACCCGGCGAGGGCGCCCCGGCCGCGCGGGTGCGCGAGGTGGTCCTCGTACGGGGAGTGAGACGTCACGGTCGGGAGGCTGTCGAGGCGTGTAAGAGCACCCATTCAGGGTGTGCCCCGATCTAAGCGGCCCCAACCTGGCGCTGCCACCTGGGATTTGAACCTTGCCTAAGCAAGTGGGTGTCCACCGGGGCGGGCCTCGACCCGTCCCTGAAACGGACTCCCATCCCTATCACGTTGGCTCAAAACGGAAGACGGCGGGCGGACAGGCTCGGACCGTACGGGCACGCTATCACCGCTGCGGCGCCGGAGCGGGCGGCGGCGCGGCCGAGCGCACGCCGAGCTCCCGGAGCTGGATGTCGTCCACCGGCGCGGGGGCCCCGGTCAGGGGATCGCTTCCGCTCGCGGTCTTCGGAAAGGCGATCACGTCGCGGATCGAGTCGCGCCCGGCCAACAGCGCGACGATGCGGTCGAGCCCGAAGGCGATGCCGCCGTGCGGCGGCGCGCCGTAGCGCAGGGCGTCGAGGAGAAAGCCGAAGCGCAGCTCGGCCTCCTGCTCGTCCAGGCCGAGCGCCGCGAACACCCGCCGCTGCACGTCGGGACGGCTGATGCGGATCGAGCCGCCGCCGATCTCGAGGCCGTCCATGACCACGTCGTAGGCCCGCGAGCGCCAGGTGCCAGGATCGGCGTCGAGGTCCCCCGAGGGCGATGTGAACGGATGGTGGAGCGGATCCCAGCGGTCCTCCTCGGAGTTGCGCTCGAACATCGGGAAGTCGGTGACCCACAGGACGTCGTGGCCCTCGGGCGCAGGGGCCAGCTCGAGCCGCAGCGCCCCGAGGACGGCGGCCGCCACGGCCTCGGCGTCGGCGACCAGGAACAGGAAGTCGCCGGGTACGGCGTCGAGAGCGCTCGAGGCGCCGGCCATCTCCTCCTCCGCGAGGAACTTGGCCACCGGCGAGCGCCACATGCCGCCCTCCTCGACCTGCGCCCACACCAGGCCGCCGGCCCCGAGGGAGCGTGCGCGCTCGGTGAGCTCGTCGAGGCGCCGGCGCGGGAGCTCTCCGCGGGCGCGCAGGCCGCGGACCACGCCGCCGGCGCTCAGCGCTCCGGCGAAGACCTGGAACTGCGACCCCGCGAACGCCGAGCCGAGATCCTCGATCTCCATCCCCGGCCGGCGGTCCGGGCGGTCGGTGCCGTAGCGCAGCATGGCCTCGTCGTAGGTCAAGCGGTCGGGCCGGCCGGACAGCTCGACCCCGCCGACGGCGAGGACCTCGCGCAGCAGGCCGTCGACCAGCGAGATCACGTCCTCCTCCTCGACGAACGACATCTCGATGTCGAGCTGGGTGAACTCGGGCTGGCGGTCGGCCCGGAAGGCCTCGTCGCGGAAGCAGCGCGGAAACTGGTAGTAGCGCTCGTAGCCGGCCACCATCAGCAGCTGCTTGAAGAGCTGCGGGGACTGCGGCAGCGCGTACCAGGACCCCGGCTGGAGCCGGCTCGGCACCAGGAAGTCGCGCGCGCCCTCGGGGGTCGAGCGGGTGAGCACCGGCGTCTCGATCTCCAGGAAGCCCTCGGCGTGGAGGTGACCGCGCATGGACTGCACCACCGCGTGACGGAGCTCGAGGGCCTCGCGCATCCGCCGCCGTCGCAGGTCGAGGTAGCGGTGGCGGAGGCGGAGAACCTCGTCCACGGGAGCGTCGTCGTCCACCGCGAAGGGCGGAGTGTCGGCGCCGGCCAGCTCCTCGACCTCGTGCACGCGCAACTCGACCTCGCCGGTGGGCAGATCCGGGTTCACGGTCTCGTCGGTGCGGCGCACGAGCGGTCCGCGAGCGGAGATCACGTGCTCGGCCCGCAGGCGGTGGGCGGCGGCGTGCGCCTCGGGCGCCTCGTCGGGATCGAAGACGAGCTGGAGGAGGCCCGTGCGGTCGCGCAGGTCGATGAACACGAGGCCGCCGTGGTCGCGACGGCGGTGCACCCAGCCCGCCACGCGCATCTCCTCGTCGACTCGGGCAGGCCGTGCCTCGTCGACCCACGCGGTGCGGTAGGCGTTGGGGCGGGGAGGCCTCACGGACGGAGATCGTCCGTGCCGGACTCGCCTGGTTCGAGCCCGTCGAGCTCGCCTTCTCCCAGAGGTGGCTCGAGCAGGGCGAGGGCCTCGTCGGCCGTTGCCGTCGAGTGCTCCTCGCCGGTGGTCATGTCACGCACGCGGAAGCCCTCCACGCCTACGGTCACCACCGCCTCGGCCCCCATGCGGTCGGCATGGCGGAGCTGCCCCTTCAGCGAGCGACCGGCCTGCTCCATCTGTGCGCGGCGGTCGTAGCTCCACAGCTCGTGCACCAGCGCGAACGCGGTGCGGCGGCTGGCGCCCGGCTCGACGGCGACGAACACCGGCTCGAGCGGATCGAGCCGTCCCCAGCTCTCGACCATCGCCCTTATCTCCTCGTCCTCCTCCTCCTCATACTCGGGCCGATCCGGCGCCAGCAGGATGCGCTCCACCCCCGCCGCCCACCCGACCCCAGGCGTCGGCGGTCCCCCGAGCTGCTCCACGAGGCCGTCGTAGCGGCCCCCTCCGCCCACGCCGCTCTGGGCCCCGAGGTCGTCGTTGGTGAACTCGAACACGGTCCGCGTGTAGTAGTCGAGGCCGCGGACGAGCCCGGGGTCGACCTCGTAGGCCTGACCGGCGTCGTCGAGCAGGGCGCGCACCTCGGCGAAGTGCTCCGCGTCCTCGGCGGCGAGGCGGTCGAGCAGCTTCGGCGCGTCGGCCATCACCGCGCGCGTGCCCGGGTCATCGGAGTCGAAGGCCCGCAGCGGGTTGGCGTCGAAGCGCGCGCGTACGTCGCCGGAGAGCTCCTCGACACGCGCGCGGAGGTACTCGCGCAGCTCGTCGGAGTACGCCCGCCGGGCCTCGGGGGTGCCGAGGCTCGACAGCCGCAGACGCAGGCGCGGCATCTCGTACGCGGACAGGATCTCGGCGAGCAGGAGGATGGACTCGGCGTCGAGCGACGGATCGTCGGAGCCGAGCGCCTCGGCCCCGATCTGGGCGAACTGGCGGAAGCGCCCGGCCTGCGGTGCCTCGTAGCGGAAGAACGGTCCCGCGTACCAGACCTTCACCGGCTGCGGGGCCTTGTGCAGGCCGTGCTCGATGTAGGCGCGGCAGACGCTGGCCGTCCCCTCCGGCCGCAGCGTCACCGACCGTCCACCCGCGTCCTCGAACGTGAACATCTCCTTCTGGACCACGTCGGTGGTCTCCCCCACCCCGCGCGCGAACAGCTCGGTGTCCTCGAAGATCGGCGTCTCCACGTACTCGTAGCCCGCGCGGGCGAGCCCGCCGGTTCCCTCGTACACGAGCTCTCGCCGCCGCCGCGCGGCCTCCCCGAGCACGTCGAAGGTGCCCCGCGGGGCCTGGAGCTTGCGCCCGGCCACGGCGGGGCTAGCGCCGGCCGCTGCCGAGCTCGGCCAGGAACGGGTTCGACGCCCGCTCGGCGCCGAGCGTGGTGAGGCCCATGTGCCCGGGATATACCGCGGTGTCCTCGGGGTGGGAGTCGAGGAGGCCGCGGATCGACTCGAGCAGCGTCGGCCAGTCCCCGCCGGGCAGGTCCACGCGCCCGACCGAGCCCTGGAAGAGCACGTCACCCGAGAAGATCGCCCGCTCGTCGGGGATCGAGAACGTGACGTGGCCGGGTGAGTGCCCCGGGGTGAAGATCACGTCGATCTCGAAGCCGGCCATCTCGAGGCGCTCGCCGCCCTCGAGGTCGTGCTCGGCGTCGTAGGACTCGAACGGGCCGAAGCCCGGCCAGGGGACGTAGGACATGATGTCCGCGAGCACCGGGCGCTCGATCCTCGGCACCCAGACCTCGGCGCCGGTGGCGCGGGCCACGGGGGCCACCGCGCCGACGTGGTCGAAGTGAGTGTGGGTGAGGAGGATGCCGTCGAGCGTCACCCCGAGACCCTCGATCGCGGCGAGCAGGCGCTCGGGCTCGTCCCCGGGGTCGACGATCAGCGCACGGTCGGAGCCGTCGCGGCGGACGAGGTAGCAGTTCTCCTGCACCATCCCGACCGTGAACATGCGGACGTCCATGGTTTCGGAGGCCGTCCTACCCGCGCCTCGACCGGCCGGAGCCCTTGCGGCCACGCGCCGGGGCCGCGGCCCGAGCTCCCGCGTCGCCGCCCGCGCCTCCCTCGCGCGCCTTGCGCCGCGTGTAGCGCCGGTAGCGCCACAGGTCGGTGTAGTAGGCCGCCAGCACGTAGACCGGGAACGCGACGCCGGTGGCGAGCACGATGTCGATCGTCCGGCCCTCGAAGAGAAAGTAGGCGATGACCAGGAAGAGCGCCGCGGCCAGGGCCGCGCGGCCGATCGCCGAGCGCCAGGACGGCGGGCGCCCGAGGCGCTCCTCGCGCCGCTCCTTTGCCACCTCGCGCCGGTCCTCCTTGGTCACCGGACGGCGGGAGCGGGTGGGCCTTTCGACGGTCCCGGCCTGGGTCCCCCGGTGCTTTCGCTTGCGCTTCTTCTTGGTCTGGGCCATCAGCGATCTGAGCGTAGTGCGTTCTCGATCACGTGCCGGTCGGGGTCGAAGGCGCGCAGGGGCACGTCCGCGGGGAAGCCCTCGAGCGCCGCCGCCGGAGCCAGACCGACCAGCTCGGCCTCGGCCACCTCGGCCTCGGCGGCCACCGCCTCGACGATCGCGCGCAGGGGCACGGCCCGGTGATCGTGGACGTTCGTGGACACCTGCGCCCGTCCCCGGGCGGGGAGGTGGAGGCCGATCGCGCGCACGCCGGATAGCCCTCCGCCCGACTCGCGGAGCCCCGCCGCGATGCGGCGGGCGAGGTCGACGTCGTCGGACACGAGGTCCACGTTGAAGGCAAGCAGCGGCGGGCGGGCCGTGACGAGGACGGCCCCGGCCCGCGGGTGGGCGTGGGACGGGCCGTGGTCGGGACGCAGCTCGCCGCTCCGGAGACGCTCGGCCAGCCCGGTCGGTCCTCCCCTTCTCAGGTCCGCGCGCTCGCTGTGACGCTCGTCGGTGGCCAGGCGGCCGTAGAGGAAGACGGGGATCGCCAGCTCCTCGCCGATCAGCGCGGCGGCGGTCAGAGCCTCCGCGCACGCGGCGCCGCGGTCGGCGTCCTCGAGGTAGACGACGGGCGCGACGTCGAGCGCGCCGACGTGGGGATGGCGCCCCGCGTGCGATCCGAGGTCGATGTGCTCGGCGGCGGCACGCGCCCCGGCCACCAGCGCCGGGGCGATCGCGCCCTGGCGCGCCGCGAGCGTGAAGACGGCACGACCGTGGTCGGGGTCGACGTGGCGATCGAGCTCGCGCAAAGGCCCGCCGTGAGGGGCGAAGGCGCCCGCGAGCGCCTCCAGCACCGCGCGGTCGCGGCCCTCGGAGACGTTCGGCACCGCCAGCAGCACCCGGGGGTGCGCGCCGGTCACGGCCGCGCGTCCGACGGGTCGGGGGCGTGCTGGGGCGGGATAGGATTCGAAGGGAGCACGGCTCCGTAGCTCAGCCGGTTAGAGCGCACCACTCATAATGGTGAGGTCGGTGGTTCGAGTCCACCCGGAGCTACTCAGCATGGCGAGCGCCGTCTCCCTCGCCGGCGTAAGCCGCGAACGCGACGTCGACGACCGTGCTCGTGACGCGCCGGAATGATCTTGGTGCGGCGCCGCGTTCCCGCCACCGCTACCCGCGGGCCGCCGGCGTCTTGACCGCCGCGGCCTCCATCATCGGCCGGCGTGAAGGTCCGCGACGCGATCAAGGTACTCGAGCACGATGGATGGCGACTCGCGCGCCAGCGCGGTAGCCACCGCCACTTCCGCCACCCGCACAAACCCGGTACCGTGACCGTGGCCGGCAAGCCGAATGTGGACATCCCGCCGGGGACGCTCAAGAGCATCGAACGCCAGGCCAACCTCGAACTGGAGCCATGAGCGAATACACCGTCATCCTCGAGCAGGGCGAGTCGAGCTGGGGCGCGTGGGTGCCCGACCTGCCCGGCTGCGTCGCGATTGGAGATAGCCGCGGGGAGGTCGAGCAGCTCATCCGCGAGGCCATCGACGGGCACGTCGAGAGCCTCCGCGAGAACGGCGAGCCCGTGCCCGCGCCGGCCAGCGCCGCTACAGCCGTCGAGGTTTCGGCCTAGCCGGGACACGCGCGAGGCCGTCGAGGGCGATGGCGATCCTCCTCGTCCAGGCGCCCAACCAGCTCCCCCTGCACGAGCTCAGCCCGCGGCCAGCGCGAGCTGCCGTCCTCGGCCTCAGAGCTCTCGCTCGTAGAAGTAGTTGATGGGGCCGTCGGGTCGGCCCTCGCGATTGCTGAAGCCGAGGCGCTCGTAGAGCGCACGCGCGGCGACGTCCTCCTCGCTCGTTCCCAGGTCCATGTGAGTCGCGCCCCGCCAGCGGGCGAGCGCGATCGCCGCCGGCGAGCAGCTGGCGAACGCGCCCCGCGAGCGCGGCCGGGCCGGGCGTCGGCTCGTCGAACTCGCGGTTGAAGTCGTGGAGGAGCTTGCCAACCGCCTCTGCGTCGGCGGGCTCGGCCCGCCGGACTACGGCCTCACTCACCGGCACCTTCCTCGGGAAGCGTCGCCGCAACCTCGTCAGGCTCGCCGACAGTCCGTCCCGCCCGTCGCTCGACGACGTCCTTGAGGCGACCGAGGCGGCGGTCCC
>JACCZP010000255.1 GCA_013695885.1 Thermoleophilaceae bacterium
TCGGCTTCGTGGCCGCCGGGGTCATGGCCGCCGCCCACCTGCGTACCGGCGATCGTGCCTGGGATCTCCGCTCGTACGTGGCCATCCACCTATCGACCATCCTCGGGGTGGGCGTCCTCGCCACCGGCGCGATTTGGGCCCGGGCCTCGTAGGGCCACTGGTGGGTCTGGAGCGAGCCCATGCTCGTCGCTTTCCTGATCGTCTTCCTGCTCTACGCGGTCTATCCCATGCTGCGCTTCTCGATCGAGGACCCCGGTCGCCAGGGCCGCTACGCCTCGGTGTTCGCCGTGGCGGCCGGCGCCTTCGTCCCGCTCAACTTCGCGATCGTTCGCTCGGCCGAGTCGCTCACCCATCCTCAGGTCTTCTCCACCACGGGCAGCGGCATGCCCGGAGAGATGCTCGCTACCTTCCTCGTGTCCATGGTGGCCATGGCGCTCCTCTACGCGACGCTGTGGAAGCTCGAGCTGACCGCCAAGCACGCCTCCGACCAACTGCGCCGCCTGCGCCGGCGGGCGGAGCGGCGGGCCGCGGACCCCCTCGTGCCGCGGCCGGGCGGAGGTGCGTCCGCCGGCTCCTCCCGCGCCGGCGCACCCACGCTCTCCGGTGCCGCCTACGCCGCTCCGCGCGGCGGCGATTGATGCCCGCGCTGCCGCTCGGCGAGGCCGGCCTCTACGTTGCCGCGGCGTTCGCGGTCGTGGCCGTGCTCGTGCTCGTCTACGTAGCCATCATCGGGGGGAAGATCGCGCGCATCGAGCGCGACCTCGGCGCGCTGACCGACTCGCTCGAAGCGGGGGCCCGCGGTGGCGTCCCTCCGGCGCCGTCCCGGCAGGGCCCGTGAGCGACCCCCTCCTCGCCCTCGGCCTCTCGCACAAGACGGCGTCGCTCGCGCTTCGCGAGCGGCTGGCCTTCACGGAGGGACGCGCGACGGCGGTGCTCGCCGAGCTCCGGGCCCACCCGGAGATCCACGAGGCGGTGGCCATCTCCACCTGCAACCGCACCGAGCTCTACCTGGCGGTGGGCGACGCCGTGGAGGCCGAGTCCGCAGCGCTCGGCGTGCTCGCCCGGCAGGGCGGGATCCGCCCTACGGAGCTGCTGGGACGTCTCTACTCGATGCGCGAGACCGAGGCCGTGCGCCATCTCTTCGAGGTGGCTTCCGGGCTCGACTCGATGATCGTGGGGGAGGCGGAGGTGCAGGGGCAGGTCAAGCGCGCCTACGAGCTGGCGCTGGTGGAGGGCGCCACCGGGCCGCTCACCAACCGTCTGTTCCGCGACGCTCTGGCCGCCGGCAAGCGCGTGCGCACCGAGACGGGGGTGGGGCGCTCCCGCGTGTCGGTGTCC
Organism: Thermoleophilaceae bacterium; assembly: GCA_013695885.1. Lineage (GTDB taxonomy): Bacteria > Actinomycetota > Thermoleophilia > Solirubrobacterales > Thermoleophilaceae > JACCZP01. The sequence continues at coordinate 1,339 of JACCZP010000255.1, forward strand.
TCGGTCGCGGTCGACCTCGCGCGCGCGGTCATCGGTCCGCTCGAGTCGCGCTCGGTGCTCGTGGTCGGGGCGGGCGAGAACGGCGAGGGCGTGGCCCGTGCGTTCTCGGCCATGGGCGTGCGGACCATGTTCGTGGCCAATCGCCACTACGACCGGGCGATCGGCCTGGCGCAGCGCTTCGGGGGCGACGCGGTGCGCTTCGACGAGCTGCCCGCCGAGCTCGTGCGGGCCGACATCGTCGTCTGCGCCACGGGCTCTCCGCACCAGATCGTGGGCCGCGAGGAGCTCGAGCTGGTGGCCACCCAGCGCGCCGGCCGGCCGCTGATCCTCATCGACATCGCGGTGCCGCGAGACATCGACGCCGCCGTGCGTGAGGTCCCCGGCATCACCCTGCTCGACATGGACGACCTCCAGCGCGAGGTGGCGCGCAACCTGAGCGGCCGCGAGGCCGAGGCGTCCCGAGCACGCAGCCTGATCGACGACGAGGTGGAGCGCTACCGAGCGTGGCTCGCCTCGCTCGAGGTGGTGCCCACCGTGGCCGCCCTACGCGAGCGTGGGGAGGCGATCGCGCGCGCCGTCCTGCGTGAGAACGAGTCGCGCTGGGAGACGGTGTCGGAGGCCGATCGCCAGCGCCTCGACCGCATGGCGCGGGCCATCGTGTCCCGCATGCTGCACGAGCCCACCCGCCGGTTGAAGCATGCGCCCGAGGGGCAGGACTCCTACGTGTACGTGCAGGCGCTGCGCGAGCTGTTCGCGCTCGAGACGGCCGGCGCCTACGAGGATGTCGTGCAGGACGCGGCGCCGGAGGTGGCATCGCTCGAGGATCGCCGGCGCCGCCACCGCTCGGGCTGACGCCGGGCCGCCGCGGCGCACCCGTGCATCTGCGGATCGGCACGCGCGGCAGTGCGCTGGCGCTGGCCCAATCGACGACCGTGGCGGTCCGCCTGCGCGAGGTCGCGCCGCACGTGGAGGTCGAGCTCGTCCCCATTCGCACCTCGGGCGACGAGGGCGTGCGCCCGGCGGCGGACGCGCTGGGCGACAAGTCGGACTTCGTCAAGGAGATCGAGGAGGCCCTGCTCGACGGCCGGGCGGACCTCGCCGTGCACTCGGCCAAGGACGTGCCGGGGGCGCTGCCGCCCGGCCTCGCGATCGTCTCGGTGCCGGAGCGCGCCGACGCGCGCGACGCGCTCTGCGGCGCGGCCTCGCTCGGCGCCCTGACGCTCGGCGCCCGGGTGGGCACGAGCTCACTGCGCCGGCGCGCGCAGCTCCTCGCCCGCCGGCCCGATCTCGAGGTGGCCGAGCTGCGCGGCAACGTGGACACCCGGCTGCGAAAGCTCTCCGAGGGGGCCTACGACGCAGTGGTGCTGGCCCTCGCCGGCCTCGAGCGTCTGGGGCTGCAGGGGGGCACGCCCATCGACGCGGTCGAGATGACGCCCGCTCCCGGCCAGGGGTGCCTCGCCCTCGAGGCCCGCGCCGGGGACGAGGAGGTGTCATGCATCGCCCGCCTGCTGGCCGACGAGCCCGCCCTCGTTCGGCTCACCGCCGAGCGGGCCCTCGTCACCGCGATCGGCGCGAGCTGCCGAGCTCCGGTGGGAGCCCATGCGGAGCTCGGGAGCGACGGCGAGCTGTGCCTGTCCGCCTTCGCGGGCGCCCCCGACGGGAGCGAATGGATCCGCGACGTGCTCCTGGGGACGGCGCAGGACCCGGCCGCTCTCGGTCGCGAGGTGGGCGAGCGCATGCTGGCGGCAGGCGCTGGGGAGATGCTGGCGCGGGCGGAGGTCGACGGGTAGGTCACCTACTCTGGCGAGCCATGCCGCCGACGCCGGGCACGGTCTATCTCGTGGGTGCCGGGCCGGGCGATCCCGGCCTCATGACGCGGCGCTCGCTCGAGCTGCTCGCCGGCGCCGACGCGGTCCTCCACGACCGCCTGATCCCCGACGGGGCGCTCGATGGTGTGCGCACCGATGCCGAGGTGCGCTACGTGGGCAAGGCACCGGGGCGTCCCTCGATGCCGCAAGAGGAGATCAACTCGATGCTGGTGGAGATGGGCAGCGCCGGGCGGTCGGTTGTGCGCCTCAAGGGCGGCGATCCGTTCGTGTTCGGGCGGGGCGGCGAGGAGGCCGAGGCGCTGGCCGCGGCGGGCGTGCCCTTCGAGGTCGTGCCCGGGGTCACGTCGGGGGTGGCGGCGCCTGCGTACGCCGGCGTGCCGGTCACCCACCGCGACGAGGCCTCGGCCGTGGCCCTCGTGACCGGCCACGAGGATCCCGAGAAGCCCGAGTCGACGCTCGACTGGGCCGCGCTCGCCGCCTTTCCGGGCACGCTCGTGCTCTACATGGGGGTCAAGAACCTCGGCCTGATCGCCGAACGGCTCACCGCCGCGGGCCGGCCGCCTGACGAGCCGGTGGCGGTCATCGAGCGGGGCACGCTGCCGGGGCAGCGGACGGTGTCCGGCACTATCGCCGACGTGGCCGACCGCGTGACCGAGGCCGGGCTGCGGCCGCCGGCCATCACCGTGGTCGGCCCTGTGGTGGGGCGGCGCGAGGCCATCGCCTGGGTGGAGCGTCGCCCTCTCTTCGGCCGCCGGGTGGTCGTCACCCGGGCGCGGGCGCAGGCCAGCGGGCTGGCCGCGCGGCTCAACGCGCTGGGAGCGGAGGTGGTCGAGACGCCGGCCATCCGGATCTTGGCGCGGCCGGTCGAGGGCGAGGTGGAGCGCGCGGCGCGCGAGATCGGCTCCTACGCACTCGTCTGCCTGACGAGCCCGAACGGCGCGTCGCTGCTCATGGCCGCGCTCGACGCGGTGGGCGCTGACGCCCGGGCGCTCGCCGGCGCGACGGTGGCCGCCATCGGTCCCGGCACCGAGGGCGAGCTGCGTCGCGGCGGCGTGCGCGCCGACGTGGTGCCCCAG
>JACCZP010000266.1 GCA_013695885.1 Thermoleophilaceae bacterium
CACCCACTCCGACGGAGTGCTGCCGCCCGAGGAGGTCGTGCGCCTCGCCGCCGAGGCCGGCGTCGAGCTGCTGGCGCTTAGCGACCACGACACTGTGGACGGCGTGGATGCCGCCCTCGCCGCCGGCCCCCAGCACGGGGTCCGCGTGGTCACCTCCTCCGAGCTCTCCTCGGTCGACGGCGAGTACGAGGACCTGCACATCCTGGGCTATGACATCGACCACCGTGACGCTGCCCTCCGCGAGCGCCTCCACGCCTTCCGGGCCGACCGCGAGCTGCGCGCCGAGCGCATGGCCGATCGCCTGCGCGAGCTCGGCTGGGCCGTGGACGACACCAAGCTCGAGGAGCGCCGCCGCGCGGGGAGGACCATCGGCCGTCCGCACCTCACGCTGGCGGTGCTCGAGCACCCCGACAACGCGGAGCGCCTGGCCGAGGAGGGATACACCGACGTCTCGTCCTTCCTCCCGGCCTTTCTCATCCGTGGCAAGCCCGCCTTTCTCCCGCGCACGACACCCACCGTCGAGGAGGCGATCGAGGTGATCCACGCGGCCGGAGGGGTGGCCGTGTGGGCGCATCCGTTCTGGGACATCGACGACCCCGACGAGGTGATTGCCGCCGCCGAGCGCTTCCGCGGCTTCGGCCTGGACGGCATCGAGGCCTTCTACATCACTCACACGCGCGAGCAGACCATGCTGCTGGTGGACCACTGCGAGGAGCACGGCCTCCTGGCCACCGGCTCCGCGGACTTCCACGGCCCGAAGCACGAGCGCTTCAGCGAGTTCCGCGCCTTCGAGCTCCACGGGCGCGAGCCGCGGCTGGAGCGGCTGATAGGGAGCTGACCTTTCTCGATAGCTCGCCGTCTTTCTGTCATTCTGTCCAGTGATGGCCCGCCGAAAGACCACCGTCTACCTCGACGAGGAGCTGCTGCGAGCAACAAAGGTGGTGGCCGCCCGGACCGATCGTCGGGAGTATGAGATCTTCGAGGAAGCTCTGCGGGACTACCTCGGGATCACCTCGATAGAGGCGATCCGCCGTAGGAGCGACCTGACCGAGGACGAGGCTATGGAGCTCGCTGTCGCCGAGGTACACGCGGTGCGGTCGGAGCGGACGAACCGCCCGTTCCTCGACCTGCTCGAGTCCGCCTAACCTTCACCGCCCCGCACGCTGGGGCCCCCGGCCGCGGCCATCTCTTCCTCCACCACGTCCTCCGGGTCGCGCGCCGGCTGGCGCGCCCGCGCGAGGAGGAAGGTCAGCACCGCGAGCGCCAGGGGCACCACCACAAGTACCGGAGCCGGGATGTCGAGGCCGGCCTTGGTGAGGATGCCGAGGCCGGCGGCCACGAGCACGATCCCGAGCGCCGGCCGCAGCACGCCCTGGGGCACCCGGACCGAGAGGCCCGAACCCACCCACACGCCCGGTAGCGACCCGATCAGCAGGTTGCCGGTCAGCCAGAGATCCACGTTGCCGCTCGCGAGGTGAGCGAGGCTGGCGACCCAGAGGAGGATGGCCGCGTGGAAGACGTCGGTGCCCACGACGCGTCTCGGGGTGAGCCGGAAGACGACGATCAGGCCGATCGCGATCAGCGCGCCGCTACCCGCCGAGGAGATCCCGAGGACGAAGCCCACGCTCAGGCCGATGGCCCCGGCGGCCAGCTTGTGCGAGCGGTCGAGGACGAGGGTGTCGCGCTCGCGCTCGGCCATGCCGGGCAGGAACACCGTGCGGCCGATGGTGGCCGCGCCGGTGAGCAGCAGGGCGCCCGCCACGATCAGTAAGACGGTGGCGTCGAAGCCCTCGCCGTAGGCGTCGTGGATGCGCTCGAGCACGATGACCCCGCCGAGGGCGCCCGGCACGCTGCCGGTGGCGAGCCATCCCGAGATGCCGAGGTCGACCGTTCCCTGTCGCAGGTGGCGCCAGCCACCCAGGGTCTTCGTGATCGCGGCGTAGAGGAGGTCGGTGCCGATCGCCGTCACCGGCTTCACCCCGAGCACGAGAATGAGCAGCGGGGTCATGATCGAGCCGCCGCCGATCCCGGTCATCCCGACCAGCAGGCCCACGCCCAGGCCGAAGAGCACGATCACCGGGTCGATCACG
>JACCZP010000275.1 GCA_013695885.1 Thermoleophilaceae bacterium
GCCTACCGCGCCGCGCTGCTGGGCCAGCTCGCGCTGCTCGCCGCCGCCGCGCTCGAGCCGGCGGCACCCGCGCGGCCACTCCGGGTGGCCCGCTACTACGTGCTGGTCACCGCGTCGCTCGCCGCCGGGCTCCTCGACTGGCTGCGCACGGGCACCCCCGCGGAGTGGGAGAAGGCGGAGGGCACCCGGTGAGCCGGCCCCTCGACTCCCTCCTGGCCGCGACCGCACTGGTACTCACCGCGCCCCTGCTCGCCGTGTCGGCGCTGGCCATCCGCATCGAGAGCCGCGGCCCGGTGCTCTTCCGCCAGCGCCGGGTCGGGCGCCACGGCGAGCCGTTCGAGATGCTCAAGCTGCGCACCATGGTCTCCGGCGCCGAGGGGATCGGCGCGGGGCTGGCCGTGAACCACGGCGACCCGCGGATCACGCGCGTGGGGGCGGTCCTGCGGCGATTCTCGCTCGACGAGCTGCCGAACCTCGCGAACGTGCTGCGCGGGGACATGGCCCTGGTCGGGCCGCGACCCACCATCCAGGCCCAGGTGGACCGCTACACCGCGCGACAGCGACGGCGCCTCGAGGTCAGGCCGGGCATCACCGGGTGGGCGCAGGTCAACGGCCGCGCGTCACTGCCCTGGCCGCAGCGCATCGAGCTCGACGTGTGGTACGTGGAGAACCGCTCCACCCTGCTCGACCTGAGGATCCTCGCCCGCACGGCCCGCACGCTCGCGCACGGGGAGGGGCTCTACAAGGGGGACACCGGCGGATGGCGCGAGCCGGCATAGCCGTCCTGCTCACCGGGGTCGGCAAGCGCTACGACATCGTCAGCGCGTTCGCCGAGCACGCGTTCACGATCGCGGCCGACCCGAGCCCGCTGGCCCCCGCCCGCTACGCCGCGGACCTCGCGGTGGCCCCGCCGCGCATCGACGACCCGGCGTACGTGCCGTTCCTGCGTGAGCTCGTGGATCGCCACGGCGTGGGCGCGGTCGTGCCGCTCACCGACCTCGACCTCGAGGTGCTCGCCGGCGCCGACCTCCCGGCGTTCGTGCCCGCTCCGGACGTCTGCCGCGCCACCTACGACAAGTACGAGGCCCACCTGCTGCTGCGCTCGCACGGCCTGCCGAGCCCGCCGACCGTGCTCGGTGGCGAGGAGCCGGAGTCCTTTCCGGTGATGGTGAAGCCGCGGCAGGGCTCGGGCGCACGCTCGATCCATCCGGCGGCCGACCGCGACGAGATGGAGTTCTTCGTGCGCTACGTGGACGAGCCGGTGATGGTGCAGCGGCTGATGGGCGGCCGGGAGTACTCGATCGACCTCCTGTGCGACCTCGACGGCCGCTGCCTCAACGCCATCCCCCGGACCATGCTCGAATCACGCGGCGGAGAGTCGATCAAGGGCGCGGCGGTGAAGGACCTCGAGCTGATCGAGCTCGGTCGTTCGGTGGGGGAGGCCCTGCGGGTGCGCGGCCCGTGCACCGTGCAGGCCTTCCGCGACCCGGAGATCGGTCTCGGGATCACGGACGTGAACACCCGCTTCGGCGGCGCCTTCCCGGCGCCCATGTACGCGGCGGGGCCGGGCCGCACCTACCCCGAGCTGATCGTGCGGATGGCGGCGGGCGAGCGGATCGAGCCCCACGTCGGGGAGTTCGTGCCCGGACGCACCTTCACTCGCTGGTACTGGCAGATCGAGCTGGACGAGGAGATGCAGCCCACCGGGCGCGACATCGTGGCCGGTGGGCCGCGGCCACCGCGGCGCGCGGACGGCTAGCGCGCGCCGGTGAAGCCGCCGCCGTCGTCCTCGGAGCTACCGCCCTCGCCGCCTGAGGGTGCCGGTGCGGCGGGGGCGACACCGCCCACACGGCGGCGGAGGTCCGGAAGCTGCGCGAACAGCCGGGTTCCGGGACAGGACGTCTGGTTGCCGTCGCGGTGGCCGGACACCCGATTGAAGGGGCGCGTCTGTCCGCGGGGGTAGCGCGTGGTCGCGCCCCCGGCCGAGACCAGGCCCACGGTGCCCGCGGTCGGGACGCCGTG
>JACCZP010000285.1 GCA_013695885.1 Thermoleophilaceae bacterium
CATCGCCGCCACCATGACCGCGTAGGCCATCGCCCCGAGCTCGCGCAGGGGCTGGTGGCGGTTCTGCCGGGTCCCGAGATCGACCTGGGCCATCGCCTCGAGCCCGACCGTGCGGGCGACGTCGATCATCATCGCGATCTCCACGCCGTAGCCCACCGGGAAGGACAGGCGCTCGAGCACGTTACGGCGGGCGGCTACCTCTCCGGCGAGGGGCTGGTGGAAGCCGGCGAGCTCCGGCAAGTGGAGGTTGATCAGCGGGCGGGCCATGAGCTCGGTGACGCGGCCGCCCTCGTCGGGCCGCATCTCGGCTCCGATCCGCAGGGGCCGCCGGAACGACCCCTTGACGAACGCGAGCGCGTTGTCCTCGAACAGCGGCCCCAGCAGGCCGAGCAGGAAGCCGGCGTGGAAGTCGTGGGTGTCGGCGTCGAGGAACGCGACGACGTCCCCGGTCGTGGCGGTCAGACCGCGCCACATGGCGTCGCCCTTGCCGCGCGCCGGCCCGTGATCGGGCATCAGGTCGGACTCCTGTAGGACGGTGGCGCCGGCCATCTCCGCGCGCTCGGCCGTGCCGTCCCCCGACGCGGCGTCGACCACCACGAGCTCGTCGATCAGGCCGACTCGCTCGAGCGGCATGAGCGCCTCGATCACCGCGCCGATGGTCCCGACCACCGACCGGGCCGGGACGATGACGCTCACGGTCCGGTCCTTGCGCGCGAGGAGTGCCTCGGCCGTATAGCCGGCGGCGCGGTAGGTGCGCCTGGCCGTCCAGCTCCCGAGTGAGAGGTCGCGCTCGAGCGCGCGGATGGCTCCCCGCTCGTGCATCGCGCGGAATGAGTACCCGTCCTAGGCGGGCGCTAGCCCTCCGCGCGAGCCAAGCCCTCGACCGCGGGTCCCTGGAGCACGTTCCCGCCGGCGTCGAACCGCGACCCGTGGCAGGGACAGTCCCAGCTCTCCTCGGCCTCGTTCCACGCCACCACGCATCCGAGGTGCGGGCATACCGCCGAGACCCTGCGCACCTCCCCGTCGGACCCGCGCGAGACGGCCACGAGCCGCGCGCCGCTTCGGACCACCCGCCCCTCCCCCGGCTCCAGGCCGGACTCGGGCTCGGCGGCGGGCCGGGCGAGGCGACCGGAGGCGAAGCGCCGGGCGACGCCGAGGTTGTGTCCGAGGAGCGACGCGAGCCCGGAGGCCGGTCGCAGCCGGTTCGGGTCGTACAGCCACGCCCACAGGTTGGGGCGCCTCAGGATGGCATCGGAGAGGATCACGGCGGCAGCCGTGCCCGCCGAGATCCCCCACTTACCGAAGGCGGTGGCCACGTGCACACGCGAGGAGAGCGGGGTGAGCCGGCCCACGAACGGCACGCCGATCTTCGACGCGAAGTCCTGCGATGACCAGTGGTTGACCACCCCCCCGGGCCCGAAGCGCTCCTGCGCGAAGCGCTCGAGCCGGAGCACGTGCTCGGCCGCCCGTGCCTCCTGGCCGGTGGTGTGGCCCTCGCCACCGACGAGCAGCAGACGCTTCCCGTCGCGCGTGGCCGTCCGCATGCTTCGGGTGGGCGCCTCCGCGCTCAGGTACATGCCGCCGATAGCTGGGGAGCGCTCGGCGTCGAAGGCGATCAGGTAGGAGCGCTCGGGCCGGCTGCGGGCGAAGTAGCCGCCGCGGTCGAGGAAGGGGACGAGCGTCGCGACGACCACGTCGCCGGCCACGATCGAGCCCTGTGCGGTGCGCACCCGGCACGGCTCGCCCTCGTCGACGTCGAGCACGCGGGTGCGTTCGAGCACGTGGTTGCCGTCGCCGGGGATGCTGCGGGCCAGGGCGGTGAGGTAGCGGTAGGGGTCGAACTGCGCCTGGTCGCCCAGGCGCACCGCGGTCCGCACGGGAAAGGGCAGGTCGACCTCGCTCACGAGCGTGGCGTCGAGACCGGCGAGCCGCGCCGCGTCGGCCTCCCGCTCGACGGCGCCGGCTCCTTCCGAGGTCTCGGCGTAGACGTAGGCGGGCACGCGCTCGAAGTCGCAGTCGATCCGGGCATCCCCCACGAGACGCGCGATCTCCTCGACGCCGGCCTGGTTCGACTCCGCGTAGGCCCGCGCGGCCTCCTCGCTCCAGCTCGACGCGAGCGCCGAGTAGCGCAGGCCGTGGAGGGACGTGACCTTGGCCGTCGTGTGACCCGACACCCCCCGGGCCACGCGCCCAGCCTCGACGACCGCGACCGTGGCGCCCGCGCGCTTGAGGAGGGTCGCGGCGGTCAGGCCGACGATCCCCCCGCCGATGACCGCGACGTCGACCGAGAGGTCGCCATCGAGCTGCGGATAGGTGGTGACCGGACTCTCGTGAAGCCACAGAGAGGCGGCGGTGCCAGGAAGGGGCGGCGGCATGGGCGTGGCGCCGAAGCGCGCGGGGAGGGAGTTAAGCGCACGGGGGTCATGGGTACGACCGCCCGCATGCCCTCTTCAGATCGAGATCTCACTCCCGCCCAGCACAAGATCCTCCAGTACCTCAATGAGGCCCACGCCACCGAGCATGCGCTCGCGCGGACCCTCCAGGCCCACATCGCGGTCACCCCCCGTGGGGCCTATCGCTCACTGCTCGAGCGCCACCTCGCGGAGACCAAGAGCCAGGCCGAGCGCATCGAGCGCCGGATGGACGAGCTCGGGGTCTCCCGGAGCCTCGTGCAGCTCGGGCTCGGCGTCGTCGGGAGCGTCGTAGGCCAGGCGATTGCCCTCTCGCGCGGCCCCTTCGAGCTCGTCCGCGGCTTCTCCGGCGAGGAGAAGCTGCTGAAGAACGCCAAGGACGAGTGCGCCACCGAGGCGCTCGAGATCGCCACCTACGACGCTCTCGAGCGCCTGGCCCGCGACGTCGGCGACGAGGAGACGGGCGACCTGGCCGCGGCCATCCGCGATGAGGAGGAGCGGATGCTGGCCAACCTCCGCGAGGAGATTCCGAGGCTGGTGGACGCCGTGGTGCGCTCTGAGCTCGAGGGCGACTCGAGCTTCGACATCTCGAAGATCGGCGCGGCCGACGCCGCCCGCTCGGCGGGCGCCACCGTGCGCGCCACCGCACGCTCGACCGCCCGCAAGGCCTCCGGCGAGGCCCGCCGCACCGCCCGCGTGGCCTCGGAGGAGGCGCGCGGCACGGCGCGAGCGACTTCCGAGGAGACCCGCAAGGCCGCCCGCCAAGCGCGCAAGGTGCCCGGAGTGGCCCAGGCCGAGGGCGAGGTCAAGGGCGCCGTGGCCGACGAGGACGATCTCGCCATCGCGAACTACGACTCGCTCAACGCGAGCGACGTGATATCTCGCCTCGGCGACCTCTCGCAGGTGGACCTCGGCAAGGTCGACGCCTACGAGCGCCGCAACCGCGGCCGCAAGTCGGTCATCGAGAAGATCGACTCGCTTCGCGGCGAGGAGCCGTGGCCCGGATACGACGAGCTGAACGTGGACGAGGTACAGCAGGCGCTCTCGGCCGCCGACGACGAGCTTGCGCAGAAGGTCCGCGACTACGAGCGCAAGCACAAGGGCCGCCAGGGCGTGCTCGACTCCACCCAGCGGGAGCTGGCCCGAAGCTAGAGTGGGCCGACCGCGCAGCGCGAGCCGCTCCGCCACTCGCCCGGAGATCGAGGCGGTGCGCCCCACGGGCATAGCGTTCGACGCGTTCGGCACGCTGTTCGACCTGGCGGGATTGGGGCCGTGGCTGGAGAGGGCCGTGGGTGGGTACCGCGACGAGGTGCTCGCCGGCTTCTCGGCACGGCTCGTGCCCTGGACCTGGCACGCCACGGCGGCACGGCGCTATCGGCCCTTCCCCGAGATCGCGGCCCTGGCGCTGCGCTCCGCTGCGGCCGAGGCCGGCGCCGAGCTCTCCGAGGACGAGGCGGCCGAGGTGGCGAAGGGCCTCACCGAGCTGCCGCCCCTGCCCGGAGTGGCGGAGGGGCTCGAGGAGCTCGGCCGCGACGGCCACCGGATGGCCGTGCTCTCGAACGGGACGAGCGGCGGAGTGCATGCGCTGGTCGAGGGCGCCGGGCTCCGCGAACGCTTCGAGCACCTGCTCGCCGCCGACGACGTGGGCGCGTTCAAGCCCGCCCCCGAGGTCTACGCCATGGCCGGGCGCGCCTTCGACTGTGCCGCGCGTGACGTGCTGCTCGTGTCCGCCCACGCGTGGGACGTGGCCGGAGCGCGCCAGTACGGCCTTCGCGGGGCATGGCTGCACCGCGGCTCGACCCTCGCCCCCGTGCTCGGAGAGGAGCCGGACCTGGTGGCCGCCGACGTGAGCGGCCTGCCGCGCGCGCTGCGCGAGGCGTCGGCCGTCTAGGAAGGCCTCCGCCCGGAAGCTAGCCCTGCCCGCGCTCTTGAGGACCGGGGGTCCTGTCCCGGGTCTGCTCGGTGGGCTCCGCTGGAGCGCGCTCCTTCACGGCGTCGCGGTCCTGGCGGCTGCGCTCCTTGCCGAGCTCGTAGTCGCGACGGACCTGGTCGCGTTGCTCCTGTCCCTTCTCGTAGGCGTCGCGGATGATCTGGGCGGCCACCTCACGTCCACCGAGGCCGAACGCGAGGGCGAGGGCGAGCGTCAGGCCGCCGACGAGCGCGGTGAAGCCGATGCGGACGATGTCGGGGGCGATCTCGAGCTGGTCCAGGATCGCGAAGATCGCGATCCCCATGACCAGCACGGGTACGACGGCCTGCACGACCTGGCCGGTGGCGGTGTCCCCCATCGTCCTTCGCACGAAGGCGCCGACGGCGGTGGAGATCGCCCCGGCGATCACGAAGATGAGCACCGCCGCCACGACGTTCGGCAGGTAGCCGACGACGGCGTCGAGGAACGAGGTGAGGCCGGGGTTGTTCGTTCGGGCGATGGCTATCGCCACCGCGCCGAGGAGCACGAACCAGAACACGATGCCGGCGATGAGGCGCGTGGGGCTCGCGCCCGGGCTCAGTCGTTCCGTGTACTGCCCGTACTCGTTCTCCTGGAGGGTGCGGTCGAAGCCGAAGCGGTCGAGCAGCCGGGCGGTGACCGTGCGCAGCGCCTTGGCCACGAAGTACCCGACGAGGACGATGAGCAGGAAGGCGAGGATGGCCGGGATCGCGCTCAGGACCTGGTACAGCAGGTTGACGAACGCGTCACTGACGCTCTGCACGGTGTTCAAGGGAAGGGCACTCCTTGGCGGGTCGTCGACTGGGCGGCGATCGGAGGGCCGCCTCGAGGACCATTCAACCCGATCGCGATCGTCGAAGTCGGCTCGGAGCCTTTAGGGTCCGGCGCGAGCGAGCATCCCGAGGGAGGGGCGCAATGAGCGACGAGACCGAGGAGAAGGGCGGCGCCTGGGAGACCTTGAAGGACGCCTTCAAGCTCGCCGGCAGCGACGAGAAGGACGAGGAGAAGGACGACGAGTCCGGCGAGGAGGAGTCGGCCGGTGACGAGGAGACGTCCGAGTCGGAGGACGGCGCGAGCGGCGAGTCCGACGATGGGTCGGAGGAGCTCTCCGAGGAGGAAGTGGAGAACCCGGAGCAGGCGGACGATCCCTACGAGGCGGCCCGCATCAAGGTCGAGAAGCTCGAGGACAACCCGCCGGCGGACATCTCCGACTGGCCGGACGATCAGGCGAAGTACGAGACCTTCGGAGGCGCCGACACAGAGGCCTACGACGAGGGGGCGACCGTGAACCTCGGTCCTCCCGCGCTGCGCCGCTTCCCCGACGGCAGCATCGAGATCGAGGGCGAGAAGGTCGACAACCCCGAGGACTACAAGGGACCGCCGATCAAGGGCGGGCCCACCGACCCGGCGGTGGACGCCTCCGAGGTCGATACGGACAAGGACACGAAGGTCGACCAGGAGGGGAACCGGGAGGACGACGACTCGGACGAAGGGAAAGACTCCTCAGAGAGCGGGGACGACTCCTCGGAGGGCGGCCATGACTCCTCGGAGGGCGGCGACTCCTCGGACGAGGCGGGCGAAGCGTCGGGCGGCGTTGAGCCCTCGGGCCGGAGTGAGGCCTCGGACGAAGCAGAGGCCTCGGGCGAGGCGGAGTCCTCAGGCGAAGCGGAGTCCTCAGACGGCGAGCCATCGAGCGAGGGCACCGAGGCCTCCGGCGAGGAGCCCGGCGAGCAGGAGCAGACGAGCCAGTAGTCGGTCGGGTTCCGCTCGGCAGCGGTTCACACCATGCACAACCTCGAACACGTGTCCCCAGCAGGGGCGTGCCAGCGGTTGTGCACGCTGACCGTGCACAACCCCTAACACGCCGTCTGGGCGGCAGCGTGACCGAGGTTATGCACGGAGCCGCCGCAACCTCTGATCGTCGTAGCGCTCCGCCATCCGAGCGGCGGGGGCGCCCGCGGGGCCCGGCCCGCACGCCCACCCCGCCGACCCCTCAGACCGTCGGCGCCTCCCTGGGTGCCCCTCCCGGCCGCGACGCGTCGGTGAACTCGCGGAAGAGCCCGGACACCACGAAGGCCGTCTGCTCGCCGATGTCGACCGCGTTGTCGGCCTGGCGCTCGATGCAGCGGGCGGCGAGCATCATGTGCATCGCCGCCTCGCGCCGCAGGGGGTCCTCCCCCACCTCGAGCGCGAGCCGGAAGCACTCGCGGTTCAGGGTGTCGACCGCATCGTCCTCGGTGACCAGCGCCTCGGCCAGGCCGACGTCACGGTCGGCGAACGCGCGCCGGGCCTGATCGACGAGCCCGGCCGACCGAAAGCACA
>JACCZP010000345.1 GCA_013695885.1 Thermoleophilaceae bacterium
CCGCGAGACCCCGCCGGGGTCTCGCGGCGCGAGCCGGCGTCGGCGCGCGCGGCCGATGCGGTGCGCGCCGAGGGCCTCGCCTGTCGTCGCCGAGGCGCCTGGCCGGCGATCTCCGCCTCGCAGTACGGGCAGATCTTCCAGCGAGGGTCTAGTGGCTTGCCGCAGGTCTGGCACGGCTCCTTGAGCCGGCGTAGGCAGCTCGGGCAGCGCAGGAACGTCTTCTCGACCTCGAAGTCGCAGTACGGACAGGCGAGCTCCTCGAGCTGGGCGACGCGCGCCTCCGCGGAGGCCACCTCGAGCTCGCGCTCGTGGATGTCGGTCAGGTACTCCGGCGGACGGACGATCACGTACACGATCGTCCCGACGAACGGGAAGATGGCCGACGCGATCCACGCGCACTGCGCCAGCATCGGATCGCCTATGCGCCGCTTGGCGTCCGCATAGGTCCAATAGATGAGCGCCGCCCACAGGACGAAGACGAGCAGAAGCAGCAGGTTGACCGCGAGGGCCAGCCCGTCTTGCTCGATGCCGAACTGGGCGAGGAGGCCCATGCGCGGAAGCAGTTTACCGGCCCGTTCGGTCGTCTTGGACAGCTACCGGCGCGGCCCGAGATCAGCCGAAGACCCGGACGATCACGTAGCCGAACGCGAAGAAGACCAGGATGACCAGGGCCACGACGGTCGCCACCAGGCCGATGACGGCCAGGAAGCCCGGGCCCTCCCCCGAGCTCACAGCGTCGAGAGCCGCGCGGGCGCGGGCCGGGCGCGGACTCCCGCGAGGAGCCGGATCGAGCCGGCCACGAGCACCGCTCCCTCGGATCCGGCGAGCGAGCGCGCCCGGTCGAGCGCGTCGTGGACGTCGGCGGCGGTCTCCACCTCGGGCCGGCCGAGCGCTGCCGCCTCCGCCTCGAGCGTGTCCGGGGGCAGTGCCCGCGGGTGGGCGAAGCCGGTGAGGATCGCACGGTCGCAGACCGCGAGCAGCGGGCCGAGCACTCCGGCCACGTCCTTGTCGTCCAGCACGCCGATGACCCCCACGACCGGCCGCCGGTCGCCGACCACCTCCGGGAGCGCCTCGGCCAGTGCCCGTGCGCCGGCGGGGTTGTGCGCGGAGTCGTGGACCACCAGCGGCGCCCGGGCCACGACCTCGAGGCGACCGGGGATGTGGACCTCTACGGCGGCTCGCTTCACGGCCTCGTTCTCGAGGCCCCCGCCTACGAACGCCTCGGCCGCCGCGCGAGCGAGCGCCAGGTTCGACCGCTGGAAGCTCCCCGGCGGACCCAGCGGGATGCCGTCCACCTCCGTGGCGGAGGTCCGCACCCGCCGCGCCTGGCGCTCGCCGGCCATCCGGTCGGCCACCGCGTCGGCCTCGGGAGGCAGCTCCCCGGTGACCAGCGTGCCGTGGTCGCGCACCACGGCCAGCTTCTCGGCGGCGATCTCGGCGAGCGTCGATCCCAGCCAGCTCGTGTGCTCCAGGGCGACGCTCGTGAGGACCTGGACCCGCGAGGGGATCACGTTGGTGGCGTCGAGGCGTCCGCCAAGCCCCGCCTCCACGACCGCGACGTCGACACCACGGCGCGCCAGCGCGTGGAAGGCCGCCGCTGTCAGGGCCTCGAACTGGGTGACGCGATCCTCGGGGTCGTCCGCCGCGCGGTCCACCGCCGCGGCCGCCTGGCGCACGTCGCCCACGGCGCACTGCATCTCCGCATCGGTGATCGGTGCCTCGTCCACCTCGATCCGCTCCACGAAGGAGCGCAGGTGCGGGGAGGTGTAGAGGCCGGCGCGCAGTCCGTGGCGCCGCAGGATGGCGGCGATCATCCGCGCCGTCGAGGTCTTGCCGTTCGAGCCGACGACGTGGATCGAGGCGAAGCGACGTTGGGGCAGGCCGAGCGCGGTGGTCAGCCGGTGCATGCGGTCGAGCCCGAGCCGCATACCGAAGAGCTCGAGGTCGAGCAGCCAGCTCTCGGCCTCACCCATCGAGTCGCACGAGCTCCTCCTCGAGCCGGGCGAGCTTCTCACGCTCGGCCTCGACCACGGCGGCCGGCGCCTTCGCCACGAACTGCTCGTTGGCCAGCTTGCCGCGGGCGCGAGCGATCTCGGAGTCGAGCTGATCCCGGCGGGCGCTCCGACGGCGCTCGATGCCCTCGGCGTCGACCTCCGCGGAGGGCAGCACGAGCACCTCGCCCCCCGGGATCGGAACGGTGGCGAGCGCCTGTCCGTTCGCCCGGCCTCCGGCAGCCGCCGGCTCGAGCTCGAAGCGGGCGAGCCGGGCCACGTGCGCGGCGGTCTCCTCATAGCCGGGTGCCACGAGCCGCCCGCTCAGGCGCGCGGTCGCCGGTACGCCCGTCTCGTCGCGGTAGCGCCGCAGCGCGGTGACCGCGCCCACCGCGTCGCCCACCAACCGCTCGGCCTCGGGGTCGAGGAGAGCGTCGTCGGACTCGGGCCACGAGGTCACGGCGAGCAGGCCGCGCTCTCCGGGCAGGTACGACCAGATCTCCTCGGTCACAAACGGCATGACCGGGTGCAGAAGGCAGAGCATGCGCTCGAGGACGAAGAGAAGCGTGGCGGAGAGGTCGGAGCGGTCGGCCTCCTCGTCGTAGAGGCGCGGCTTGGCCATCTCGAGGTACCAGTCGCAGATCTCGCTCCAGAACGCGGCGTAGAGCTCCAGCACGGCGTGGGCGAAGTCGTAGGCCTCGATCAGCTCCGTGGCCCGGCGGGTCACGCGCTCGAGCCGGGAGAGCACCCAGCGGTCCTCGGCGGTCCCGGGCCTGGCGGCGGGGAGGATCGGATGCCCCGCGGCGTCGGCCTCGGCCACGCGCAGGAGCACGAGCCGCGAGGCATTCCACAGCTTGTTGGCGAGGTCGCGCCCCTGCCTGACCTTCTCGGCCGAGAAGCGAACGTCCTGCGAGGAGGACATCGCGAGCAGTCCGAAGCGCAGGGCGTCGGCCCCGTGCTCGTCGATCTCCCGGAGCGGGTCGATCCCGGTGCCGAGTGACTTCGACATCCGCCGGCCGTCGGCCGCCTGGATGACCGAGTGGATGGGCACGTCGGCGAACGGCGGCTCGCCGGTGAACTCGATGCCCATCATCACCATGCGGGCGACCCAGAGGAAGATGATGTCTCGCGCGGTGGAGAGCACCTGCGTCGGATAGAAGGCGCGCAGGTCGGGCGTGTCCGCCGGCCAGCCGAGCGTGGCGAACGGCCACAGCGCCGAGGAGAACCAGGTGTCGAGCACGTCGGGGTCGCGGCGCAGCGTGGCGTCGCCGCACGCGCCGCAGTGCTCGGGCGGCGTCTCGGAGACGTAGGTCTCCTCGCATTCGTCGCAGTACCAGACCGGGAGCTGGTGGCCCCACCAGAGCTGGCGGGACACGCACCAGGGCCGGATGTTCTCGAGCCAGTCGAGGTAGACCTGCGTCCAGGGGCGCTCGGGGTGGAAGCGCACGCGCCCTTCGCGCACGCAGTCGATGGCCGGACCGGCCAGGCGCTCCATGTCGCAGAACCACTGAAGGGAGACGAGCGGCTCGACGCGCCGGCCCGAGCGCTGGGAGTGGGGCACGTCGTGCAGGAAGGGCTTCATGCCGGAGATGAGGCCCCGCTCGCGCAGCGCGGCCACCACCGCGCGCTGCGCCTCCTCGACCACCAGCCCGGCGAAGGCCTCACCCGCCTCGGCGGTCATCAGGCCGTCCTCACCGATCACCGACACCTCGGCCAGGTCGTGGGCACGCCCGATGTCGAAGTCGTTGGGGTCGTGCCCGGGCGTGATCTTCAGCGCCCCGGTGCCGAAGGCGGGGTCGACGTAGGGGTCGGCGATGATGGGCAGGCGGCGGCCGAGGAGCGGGAGCACCGCGTGCTCGCCCACCAGGCGCGTATAGCGCTCGTCGTCGGGGTGCACGGCGATCGCGGTGTCGGCCAGCATGGTCTCCGGGCGCACGGTGGCCACCGTCACCGAGCCCGATCCCGACTCGAGCGGGTAGTCGACCATGTACAGCGCGTCCTCCACGCTGCGCTGCTCGACCTCGAGGTCGGAGATGGCCGAGCGGGTGCCCGGGTCCCAGTTGACCATGTAGCGGTCGCGGTAGACGAGCCCGCGCTGGAACAGCCGTACGAACACGTGCGCCACCGCGCGGGCGTACTCGGGGTCCATCGTGAAACGCTCGTCCCCGTAGTCCGCGGAGGCCCCCAGGCGCTTGAACTGCTCGACGATCGTGCCGCCGTAGCGCTCGCGCCACTCCCAGGCACGCCGCACGAACTCCTCGCGGCCGGCGGCGTGGCGATCGGTCCCCTCCGCGGCCAGCATCTGCTCGACCTTCACCTGGGTGGCGATGCCGGCGTGGTCGGTCCCGAATATCCACTTCGCGCGCCGTCCCTGCATCCGCTTGAGGCGGACCAGGACGTCCTGGATCGAGCCGTTCAGCGCATGCCCCATGTGCAGCGCGCCGGTCACGTTCGGCGGTGGGATGGCGATCGAGTACGGGGCTCCGCGGGCCTCGGAGCCCGGCCGGAAGACCCCCGCCTCCTCCCACCGCGCGAACACCCGCCGCTCGACCTCGGTCGGGTCGTAGCGGGTGCGCTGCTCGAGGGCCGTGAGCCGGCGGTCGGTCACCCGAGCGAGTCTATGAGCGGTCTGGTCTCGATCCGCCGGCGTGCGGGGCCGCGATCACTCCCTACCGCGGCCTTGCCGGACTCAGGCGGGCAGCCCGGCCACGAACGCGCGGAGCTTCCGCGGGTCCCTCAGCGGCGGCCCGTGGCCGAAGCAGACGAGCTCGGGCTCGAGCGCCGCCAGACGGCGCGCGGACTCGCGGTTGCGCCCCGGATCGGGCGTGAAGAAGCCCGGGGGCTCGTGCAGCCCGGGTACCCCGGTCATGACGTTCATGCCGTTCAGCACGTCACCGAGGATGAGCGTGCGGTCGGACTCGCGCCAGTAGGAGACGTGCCCGGCCGAGTGACCGGGCGTGTCGAGCACCGTGAACCCGGCCACCTCGTCCCCCTCTCGCAGCCGACGCGCGACCGGATGGGGCGGCCCGGCCCAGATGCGCTCGGCCACGCGATTCACGACGTGGTCGGGCTGGCGGCGGGCGAGCTGGCCGTCCTCGACGGCCGGGGCGTCGACCACCCCACACCAGAGTGGCAGTCCACGCTCCTCACAGACCCGGTGGCTCGCGCCCTGGTGGTCGGGATGGGCGTGGGTCAGCGCATGGGCGCTCACCGAGTAGCCCCGGATCTGGCGGAGGATGCGCCGGGCCGCCTGCCGGGTGCCCGCGTCCACCAGCACGTCCCCCATCAGATACACGTTGATCGCGTTCGGGGGGAAGCCCCCGAGCTGATGCAGGTCGTCGGCGAGCCGCTTCACGGCGGGCACCCTATTCACCGGTTCGTTACCTCCGCGGGCGGGCGGTGTTGTTCGCCGACTCAAGCGTCGGTCGAGGAGGAGCGAAGTGAGCCGGGAAGCCACCGAACGGATCGACGCGCTCGAGCGCCAGGTCGGCGCGCTCACGGCCCGGGTGGCGGAGCTCGAGGGCCGTACCGTCGACGCCGCCGCGGCGGCCACGAGCTCGAGGCCCGCGGCTTCCGCGCCGACGGGGCCGGCGCCCCCTCCGCCGCCCTTCACCGGGTTCCCGCCGCCAATCGCCGGGCCGCCGGCGCCGCCCCGACCCGCGGTCAACCTCGAGGACCTGCTCGGTGCGCGGGTGCTCGCGTGGGCCGGGGGCGCGGCCGTGCTGCTCGGGGTCGCGTTCTTCGTGGCCGTCGCCATCGGCCGGGGCTGGATCGACGAGCCCACGCGCATCCTGCTCGCGTTCGTCGGCTCGGTCGCGCTTCTCGGCACCGGCGTGTGGCTGCACGATCGCCACGGCCAGACCCAGGCGTCGCTGGCTCTCGTGGGGACGGCCGTCGCCTCGCTGTTCATGACGCTCACCGCGGCGGTCCAGCTGTACGAGCTCGTCCCCGCCGGACCCGCCCTCCTCCTGGCCCTGGCCGCCGGAGCGACCGCCACGGCGGTGGCCGTGCACCTCGACTCGCGCGCCATCGCGGGCCTCGGCATCGTCGGATCGCTCCTCGCCCCCGTGCTCGTCGACGCGGGCACGTCGAACGGCTCCCTCGCCTTCATGGCCGTGGCCCTCTGCGCCTCGGTGGGCGTCCTTCTCTGGCGCCGCTGGGACTGGCTGGCGGTCGCGACCTTCGTGGTCAGCGTCCCGCAGGTGGCGGCCTGGTCGGTCGAGACCGACTCCGCCACCGCGCTCGTCCTGGTCCTCGCGGCCTACGGCGGGCTCAACCTCGTGGCCGCGATCGGTTACGAGGTCCGGGTCCCGGGCACGGCGCTGCGACCCTCGGCGGCGCTCCTCGTTCTCGCCAACGCGCTCGCCGTCACATGGGTCGGCTACTTCGAGCTGGTCGAGCTGGCCGGGACCGCGAGCGCGGGCGATGCCCTCATCGCCGCCCTGGCCGTGGCGCACTTCGCCCTCGGCGTGGCGGCCGTACGGTCGCGGCGGATCGCGCGTGCGATGGGCGTGATCCTCGTGGCCGCTGGAGTGGCGCTCGGCGATCTCGCGTTCGGGCTCGCGGCCAGCGGGCCCGGCCTGGCCGCCGGCTGGGCCCTGGCCGCCGTCGTCCTCGCCTGGTTCGCGGGACGCCAGGTGCAGGATCGACGCCTTCTCGTCGCGGGCGTCATCGCTCACATCACGCTCCCGGCGTTGCACGTGATGTTCCTGGACGCTCCTCTCGGCGACGTCGTCCGCGGATTCCACGACCAGCCCGGATCGGTGATCGCCCTGCTGGCCCTCGGCCTCGCCGCCCTGGGTTGCGCCCGTCTCCTCGGCGACGCGGAGACGACCCTCGCCCGCGGCCTCGACTCCGTGGCCGCGCTGTCGCTCGCCTACCTCACGGCAGCCGGCCTGGACGGCGCCGGGCTCGTGACCGCATGGGCGATCGAGGGCGCGCTCTGTGCCGTGGTCGCTCGACGTACCGGCAACGCCGTGGCGCGCGTGGCCGGGCCCGGGCTCCTCGCGGTGGCCGCGCTCCACGCGCTGGCGGTCGAAGCTCCCGCCGACTCCCTGGCCGACGGAGCACCGGACCTGCTCGCCGCCACCGTCGCCCTCCTCGCCCTCGCTGGGTGCTCCGCCACCGCCGCGCTCGTGGTTCACGGGCGCGAGCGGCGCGCGCTCGAGTCCGCCGCCGCCGTCACGCTGGTCTACCTCGGCTCGGTGGCGATCGTCAGCGCCTTCGAGCCGGGCGGCCCGACGCTCGGGCTCGGCGCCCTCGACGGGCGCCAGCAGGGTCAGGTCCTGCTGTCGGGCTTCTGGAGCCTCACCGGACTGGCTGCGCTCACGGTCGGCCTCCTGCGCGACGTGCCGAGGCTTCGGTTCGGGGGCCTCGCACTGCTCGTGCTCGCCCTGCTCAAGGTCTTCGTCTACGACCTCCAGAGCCTCGACTCGATCTATCGCGTGCTCTCCTTCGTGGCCATCGGCCTCCTGCTGCTGGCCGGGGCGTTCGCCTATCAGCGTCTGCGCCCGGACGGCGGGGGCGAACGGTTGGCCGGCACGGACGCGGCAGCGACGTACGGTCCACCGCGATAAGCTTGAGCTTATGAGCAGCGCGGCCCACTCGCTGCGCGCTGCGCGCTCCCGCTCGGGGCTGACCCAGGCCGAGCTGGCGCGTCGCCTGGGCACGAGCCAGGCGGCGGTGGCTCAGCTCGAACGAGCGGGCTCGAACCCGACGGTCCGGACGCTCGAGCGCGCGCTTCGGGCCGCCGGCCACCGCCTCGACCTCTGCGCTCGGCCCCTCCCCACCGGGAGCGTGGACGAGAGCCTGCTCGCCGGCCGGCTCGCGATGACCCCGGGCGAGCGTGTACGCACGTTCGAGGCCGCGTACGCGGGTGCCCGGCAGATCGCGCGCGCGGGAGCGCGGGCTCGTGGAGAGCTGGCCTGAGTTCAATCCCCTCCGCCTGCTGGAGCGCCTCGTGGCCTCCGGCGCGGACTTCGTGGTCGTGGGAGGGTTCGCGGCGGTGGCGCACGGCTCGACGCGCCTGACCAACGACCTCGACATCTCGTACTCGACGGAGGCGGCCAACCTCGAAGCCCTCGGACGGGCGCTGGTCGATCTCCGCGGCCGGCTGCGGGGAGTGCCCGACGACGTCCCGTTCGTCCCGGACGGCCGCACGCTCCGCCGCACTCGTGTGCTCACCCTCGACACCGACGAGGGGCCCCTCGACCTCCTCGTCGAGCCGGCCGGCGCCCCCGACTACTCCGCGCTCCGACGCCGCGCCGAGCGCCTCGACCTATCCGGCGTGGAGGTGCTCGTAGCCTCGATCGAAGACCTAGTGGCCATGAAGCGCGCGGCGGGCCGGCCCAAGGACACGCTCGACCTGGAGGAGCTCGAGGCCATCGTCCGGCTAAGGGCAGGCTGACCGCTCGAGATTACGGTGTCGCGAACGCGCGCGGACAGCCGAGCTCGCCCCTCTACGGTGGGTCGGCGGTGCAGCGACGCATGAAAGGCCCTCTCTCGACCCTGGCGGCCGCCGCGCTGGCGCTCGCGGCCGCGGCGTGCAGCGGCGATCCG
>JACCZP010000347.1 GCA_013695885.1 Thermoleophilaceae bacterium
GAGGACCGCGACTTCATCAACTGCGACGAGGACGACCGGGCCGTGGGGGAGTTCTGAGCGATGCGCCGGCTCGTCGCCATAGCCAGCGTGGTGGTCGCCGTGGGGCTCGCGTTCGTCCTCACCGGACAGGCCAGGCCCGACACGGTGGGGCAGACCTACTACATCGTCTTCGACAACGCCTTCGGCCTGACCGAGGGGGGGGACCTGCGCGTGGGCGGCGTGGCGGCCGGCCAGACCACCCGCTTCTCGGTCACCGACGAGTTCCCCGCGCGCGCGGTGGTCGAGGCTCAAGTGCAGGACCCCGGTTTCGTCGCGCTCAACAAGGACGCGACCTGTGCCGTGCGCCAGCAGTCGCTCATCGGCGAGTACTTCGTCGACTGCCAGCCCGGGAGCCCCAAGGCGGGCCGCATCCCGAACGCGGGCACGATCCCGGTGGAGCAGACCCAGTCCACGATCCCGATAGACCTCGTCCAGAACATCATGCGCCGCCCCTACCGCGAGCGCTTCCGCCTCATCCTCTCGGAGCTCGGCACCGGGCTGGCCGGCCGCCCCGAGGACCTGAGGGAGGTGCTCCAGAAGGCGCACCCCGGGTTCCGCGAGACGTCGAAGACCCTGCGGGTGCTGGGCGACCAGAACCGGGTGATCCAGGACTTCATCGTGGACTCCGACACCGTCGTCAGGGAGCTCGAGGCCAGGAAGACCGAGGTCTCGCGCTGGATCGCCGAGACGGGCCGGACGGCGCAGATCTCCGCCGACCGCAAGCGCGAGATCGAGGCCAACTTCCGTGAGCTGCCCCCGTTCTTCGAGGAGCTCGAGGACTACATGGTCCGCCTCGGCGAGTTCTCCGACGCGCAGGTGCCGACGCTCGTCGACCTGCGGCGCGCCGCGCCGGAGCTCGAGACCACCTTCCGCGAGCTCGGCCCGTTCGCCGCGGCCTCGCGCCCGGCGATCCGCTCGCTCGGCGAGCTCGGCGACACGGGGCGTCAGGCCATCGGCGAGAGCCGCGAGGAGATCGACCAGGTGCGCATACTCGCTCGCGACGTGCCGCGCCTCGCCACGCCGCTCCGCCAGTTCCTCCAGACCGCCGACGACCGGGCACGCTCGTCCGAGGACGACCCCGAGGCCGAGGAGACCGCGCCTCCGGCGCCGGACAAGACCGCCTACAAGGACGGCCAGGGCTTCACGGGCTTCGAGTCCTTCCTCAACTACTTCTACTTCCAGGCGCTCACGTTGAACGGATTCGACGACGTGTCCCACTTCCTCCGCATCCAGTTCTTCATCGACCCGGACTGCTCGAACTACGAGACCGACCCCAGCCAGCGCAAGATCGACCAGTGCTCGCAGCAGCTCGGTCCCTACACGCCCGGGGTCGGCGGCGACCCCGACCCGACCGAGACGGGCGACGTGCCCGGCGACCGTGAGGACGACGGCGGCACCGGCTCCGGCGCCGACGACAACGACTGCGAGAACGTCACGGAGTCGCGGGGCGCCGACGACCGTTGCTCGACCCGCACGCGCCGGAACCTGCGCACGCGTCCGGGCCGGGGCGATCCCGAGCGGTCGGGATCGCGCGCCCGCCGCCCCGGCACCGTGTCCCCGTCGGCGCGTCGCCTCGCCGCCCCGCGGGATCCGCGAGCGCCGCGCAAGCCCGCCGCTCCGGCCCAGCTCCTCGACTACCTGATGGCGCCATGAGCAGGCGTGGAGCGGCATCCATCGTCGCGAGCCCCGTGCTCGTGGGCGCGGTCACCGTGCTCGTCTCGATCGTCGCGTCGATCCTGGCCTACAACGCCAACCAGGGGCTTCCCTTCATCCCCACGTACACGGTCAGCGCCACCATCCCCGGGGGAGCGAACCTCGTGGAGGGCAACGAGGTGCGCGTCGGCGGCTTCCGGGTCGGGGTGGTCGACCGGATCGGGCCCCAGATGGTGAAGAACTCGCGCGGCGAGGACAAGGCCGTCGCCGTTGTCCGGATGAAGCTCGACAAGGTCGTGGAGCAGCTTCCGCTCGACACCAAGGTCCTCGTCCGGCCGCGTTCGGCGCTCGGGCTCAAGTACGTGGAGCTCACCCCCGGATCCACACAGAAGGGCTTCCGCCCGGGCTCCACGATCCCGCTCAAGAACGCCGAGGGCCCGGTCGAGTTCGACGACTTCCTCGCCACCTTCGAGGAGGAGTCCCGCGACAACAGCCGGGCGGCCCTGGAGTACTTCGGCGACGCGCTGGCCGGCCGCGGCCCCTCGATCAACGAGACGCTGGTCGAGCTGCGGCCCTTCTTCGTGCACCTCAGCCCGGTCATGCAGTCCCTCTCGGACCCCCGCACCGAGGTCGACCGCTTCTTCCAGGAGCTCGGCGAGACCCTGGGTGACATCGCCCGATCCTGCGACCGGAGCACCGGCCCGCGCCGCCTGCCCGGGGACGCCACGCCGCGAATCGGCAGCGCGCTCGACGCCCAGTCGCCCGAGTGCGCCCAGCCGGTGGCGGTGGTGCAGGCCCGCCTGTTCTCGGAGATGGCCGACACCTTCGAGGCCATCGGCCGCCACCCCGACGAGCTGCGCGAGCTGATCGACGACACCGTCCCCACCATCAGGACGTCGGAGGCCTCCTTTGCGGTGCAGAAGCCGTTCCTCTCCGACTTCGCGGACCTCAGCCGGCGCCTGCGGCCGGCGGCCAGGGCCCTCCCCGGCGCACTGCCGCCGCTGAACGACGCGCTCGTGGTCGGCCAGGAGGTGCTGCCGCGCACCGTGGCCCTCAACCAGAGGACCGAGCGGCTCCTGCGCGCACTCGAGGACCTGAACGAGAACCCGAACACCCTGCTCGCGCTGAAGGACTTCACCCAGACGGTCCGGGTGGGCGCCCCGTTCGTCGAGTACCTGGCCCCCTACCAGTCCGTGTGCAACTACTTCACGATCAGCTTCACCAACCTGGGCGAGCACCTCTCCGAGCCGGTTGACGACGGGTTCCTCCAGCGCGTGCTGGCCAAGAGCGGCCCGAACTCGAGCGAGCAGGACGACACGCTCTTCGACTCGAACGCCGACCGCCCGGCCGACGTACCCGCCGACATGGACCCCCAGGACGCCCAGATCGGCGACCAGGAGGGCTTCAAGGAGGT
>JACCZP010000350.1 GCA_013695885.1 Thermoleophilaceae bacterium
TCGCGCAGGCACTCGTCGCCCTTGATGTGCCCGAAGCGGTCGTTGATCTCCTTGAACCCGTCGAGGTCGACCACGACCAGGGTGAGCGGCACGCGGTTGCGCTCGCTGCGGGCCGCCTCGCGCTCGAGCGCCTCGTCGAACGCGCGGCGATTGCCGAGCCCGGTGAGGGGATCGACCCGGGCGAGCCGGCGCGCCTCCTCCCCGCGGCGACTGAGGTCGAGGTGCTGAGCCCGCACACGGCGCATGAGCTGGTAGAGGACGAGCGCGAGGCCGGCGACGAAGACCCAGCGCGCGGTCACGGTCCCGAGCGCTCGCGCCGAGACCCCGTCGTAGAGGAGAGGCAGCGCACCGGCGACCGCGAGCACGCCCACGAACGTGACCACCCGCCGCGCCGGGTGCACCCCGGCCACGTAGACCACCGGGAGGATGTAGAGCTGGTGGTAGGGGGACTCCCAGCCGCCGGCCAGCCACTCGAGCAGCAGCGCCTGCCCGACGGCCAGGTAGGCCATGCCGAGGCCGACCTCGAACGAGAGGTTCGAGCGGGCACGGGCGGAGGCGATCGCTGCCGAGACGAGCACCGCCGCGGCCACCCCGTAGCCGATCGCGCCGACTCGCTCCGTCGGAGGCACCACGAGCATGAGCGGAACAGCCACGAGCATGCCGACCACGCCGAGCAGCGCCCCGACGCGCTGGGCCTGCTTGATGTCGACACCCGCGTAGTCGTCGCCTCGTGCCGAGCGGCGCCGGGAGCGAGCCATGAGGTTCTGGAGGGTGGACATTTCGGTGTTCTCGACCGCCGCGGCGGGTGCCTCAGCTTCGGCGGCGCTACCCGACGGTGACGAGCGTCTTCGGAAAGCCGCTCAGCACGTCGGCGCCGTCCGCGGTGACGGCGACAAGGTCCTCGATCCTCACCCCGAGCTCCCCGCTCACGTACACGCCGGGCTCGACCGTGACCACGTTGCCGGCCACGAGCTCGTCGTCCGAGGTGGGCGACAGCCGTGGGCGCTCGTGCACCTCGAGTCCCACGCCGTGGCCGAGCCCGTGGCCGAAGCGCTCGCCGTGGCCGGCGGCGGTGATGAGCTCCCGGGCCACCGCGTCGGCGCCGGCCCCGCCGACCCCGGGGCGTACGGCCTCGAGTGCCGCTCGCTGCGCCTCGAGCACCACCTCGTAGACGGCTGCCGCCAGCTCGGAGAGCGGCCCGGTGGCGAACGTGCGCGTGCAGTCCGAGCAGTAGCCGTCGAGGACGCAGCCCATGTCGACGATCACCAGCGTGCTCGGCTCGATCGGCTCGAGCCGCGGGCTCGCGTGGGGCAGCGCCCCGTGCGCGCCGGCGGCGACGATGGTGGGGAACGACGGCCCCTCGGCGCCCCGCTCGCGCATCGTGTGCTCGAGGTCGTGGGCCACCTCGCGCTCGGTGCGTCCGACGAGGCCGCGAGCGCAGAGGTGCTCGTAGACGTCGTCGGCGAGCGCCGCGGCCTCCCGGATCGAGCGGAGCTCATCGGTGTCCTTGACCGCCCGGAGACCCTCGACCAGGCCGCCGGCGGGCACGAGCTCGACGCCCTCTCCGGCGAGCTCCTCGAGCCGGCGGTGCGTGCGCACGCTCAGGTGCGCATCGTCGAAGCCCACGCGGCCCCCGAGGTGCTCGGCCACGTCGGGGAGCAGGTCGCGGGTGCCCCGGATGCGATCGAAGTCGGGGACCTCCGCGGCGGACTGGTCGACGTAGCGGAAGTCGGTGACGAACACCCGCCGCTCGGCGCCCACCAGCGCGAGCCCGTTCGTGCCGGTGAACCCCGTGACGTAACGGAGGTTCGTCGGGTCGGTGACGAGCACGGCGTCGAGCTCCCGCTCGCGAAGGAGCGCGGCCAGGCGATCGGCGCGGGCCGCGCTCACCGCGCGCGTCCCGACATCGCGCGGAGCCGATCGCGGACCAGCTCGAGAGCGGTGCGGTAGCCCTCGACCCCCTGCCCGGACACGGTCTCGAAGCAGAGCTCGCCGATCACCGAGGTGCGCCGCCACTGCTCGCGCTCCTCGACCTTCGAGAGGTGGATCTCGACCGCAGGCAGGCCGGCCACCTCGAGCGCGTCGCGGATCGCCCACGAGTAGTGCGTCCACGCGCCGGGATTGAGGATGAGTGCATCGGCCACCTGCGGCGCGCCGTGCAGGGCCTCGCAGTACTCGCCCTCGTGGTTGGTCTGCGAGAAGCTGGCGCGCACGCCCACCTCGCGGGCGAATCCGGTCACCGCCACCTCGAGCTCCGCGAGGGTGAGCGTGCCGTACAGCTCCGGGTCGCGCCGGCCGAGCTGATCGAGGTTGACGCCGTGGAGCACGGTTACGCGGGGCCCGGCCGCGCCGTCGGCCGATGCGCCCGGGCCTTCGCCGCTCACCTCGCCCGCACCTCCTCCACGGCCGCGCGCAGCTCCGCCTCCCCCACCTCGTGGCCGGCGCTCACCTCCCCGGGCGCCTCTACGAGCACGAAGCCCACCCGCCCGTCGCGGCGCTTCTTGTCGCCCGCCACGGCCGCGAGCACATCGTCGACGCCCGCCGAGTCGAAGCGCAGCGGCAGGCCGCGCGCGGCCAGCAGCTCCCCCACCTCGACACGCAGGGCGTCGCGCCCGGAGAGCCGCAGCGCGCACATGAGCCCGATGGCCACGGCCTCGCCGTGGCGGTAGCGCCGGTAGCCGGTAGCCGCCTCGATCGCGTGCCCGACGGTGTGCCCCAGGTTGAGCACGCGCCGGCGACCGTCGTCGCGCTCGTCGGCGGCCACGACCGCGAGCTTGGTGCGAAGGCAGCTCCAGATCACCTCGTCGTCGGGCTCGGCCCCGGAGCGCACGCGGGCCCACAGCGGCCCACCCGCGATCAGGGCCGTCTTCACCACCTCGGCGTAGCCGGCGGCATGCTCGGCCGCCGGCAGGGTCGCCAGCGCGGAGGGGTCGACCAGCACGGCGCTCGGCTGGTGGAAGACGCCGGCGTAGTTCTTGCCCTCGGGCAGGTCCACGCCGGTCTTCCCGCCGTAGGCGGAGTCCACCTGGGCCACCAGGGTTGTCGGTACCTGCACGCAGCGCAGGCCGCGCTGGTAGATCGCCGCGCAGAAGCCGGCCAGGTCCCCCACCACGCCTCCGCCCACGGCCAGCACGAGGTCCCCACGGGCGACGCCCGCGCGGGCCAGCTCGCGAAGGATCTGCTCGGCGCAGGCCAGCGTCTTCGACGCCTCGCCGGGCGGCACCACGGCATGCGCCTCGGCCTCTGGCCGGTGAAGGCTGGCCACGATCTCGTCCGTGACCACGAAGCGGCGCCCGTCCTCGGGGTGGACGAATCCCGCCTCGAGTAGGCCCCGGCCGACGAACACCGGGTAGTCGCCCGACGCGCTCTCGGCCCACACGAGCCGCGTTCCGGCCGGCGCCTCGGCCAGCCGCGTCAGCGCCGTGAGCGCCCGGCGCACGCCGAGCCGCTCCCCGGGGGGAAGAACGGCGTCGGCGGCGGCCGCGTAGACGGCCTGGCGATCCCGGTGGAGATCCTCGAAGCGCCGTTGGTCCCGCGCCAGAGGCCGGCCCTTGCCCGACGCGCGGCGCCAGGCGTCGGCGGCCTCGACCTCGAGGTGTACCACGGTGTGGCGCTCAAGCGCCTCCCTGACCCGGTCGGAGTGAAGCGTGCCGCCACCGAGCGCCACGACCCGGGCGCCGGGCCGCTCGAGGAGCCGCATGACGACCTCCTCCTCGCGCGCGCGGAACGCGGCCTCGCCCTCGCGGTCGAACAGCGACTCGATCGGCTCGCCGAGCTCGCGCTCCACCTCGCGGTCGGAGTCGAGGGCCTCGACGCCGAGCGCCGCGGCGGCGGCGCGCGCGGTGCTCGACTTGCCGGCGCCCATGAAGCCGACGAAGACGAGGGCCCCTCGCGATCCTGCGGGCGCGCCGGAGGTGTCCGCCGCCGCTACCGCCTCCACCCGATGCGCTCCTCGTAGGCGCGGAGCGCGGCGAGGGCGTCGCCCAGGTGGTCGCCCCCGAGCTTCTCGCGGTAGGCGGAGGCGAGCACGAGGGCGACCATCGACTCGGCCACGACGCCGGCCGCCGGAACCGTGCACGAGTCGGTGCGCTCGCGCAGGGCCTGGGCGGGCTCCTTGGTGGCGAGGTCGACCGAGCGCAGGGGCTTTGTCAACGTCGGGAGTGGCTTCATGGCACCCCGGACGATCAGCGGGTCGCCCGTGCTCATTCCGCCCTCGAGGCCGCCGGCACGGTTGGTCTCGCGGTAGAAGCCGCGATCCTTGGACCAGAAGATCTCGTCGTGCGCGCGCGAGCCGGGCAGGGGCGCCAGGTCGAAGCCGTCGCCGATGCCGACGCCCTTCATGGCCTGGATCGACATCACCGCCTGGGCCAGACGCCCGTCGAGGCGCTCCTCCCAGGAGATGTGGGATCCGAGGCCGGGCACCAACCCGAAGGCTCGCACCTCGTAGACCCCTCCGAGCGACTCGTTGGCCTTGCGCTTCTGGTTGATCTCCGCGACCATCGCCTGGCTGGCCGAGGGATCGAGGCAACGGACCGGCGAGGTGTCGACCGCGTCGAAGTCGTCGGGCGCGAGCCCGCCGGGCGTGGGCGCCTCGACCGCCCCGATGGAGAGCACGTGGGAGTGGACCTCCACCCCGAGCGCCCGCAGGAAGGCCTTGGCCAGTGCCCCACACGCCACCCGCGCGGCGGTCTCCCGCGCGCTCGCGCGCTCGAGGACGTTGCGCACGTCGGTGAAGCCGTACTTCTGGACCCCGGCCAGGTCGGCGTGGCCGGGACGCGGTAGATGGACCTCGTCCACGGGAGCGGCGACCGGCCACGGGTTCATCCGCTCCTCCCAGTTCGCGTAGTCGCGGTTCTGGATCTCGAGG
This sequence comes from Thermoleophilaceae bacterium, assembly GCA_013695885.1. Classification (GTDB taxonomy): domain Bacteria; phylum Actinomycetota; class Thermoleophilia; order Solirubrobacterales; family Thermoleophilaceae; genus JACCZP01. Next base: position 4,868 of record JACCZP010000350.1, read on the forward strand.
GCTATGGGCGAGCCGAGCGTGCGCCCGTGGCGCACCCCGGAGAGCACCGTGGCGCGGTCGGTCTCGATCTTCATCCGCCCCCCGCGGCCGTGGCCGAGCTGGCGCCGGGCGAGGTCGCGATCGATGTCCTCGGGAGCGAGCTCGAGCCCCGCGGGGAG
>JACCZP010000354.1 GCA_013695885.1 Thermoleophilaceae bacterium
GCGCGGCGTCGTCGCCCCCGCGCGGGCGGGCGTCGGCGCGCGCGTCGTCCTCGGGCTCGCCGTCCGCAGCCCCAGCCTGCGCCTCGGCCCGCTCCTGCTCGAGACGGCCCTTGGCGCTCTCGGCGACATCCTCCTCGGCCTCGGGGGCCCCCTCGGAGATCGGCTTGTCGGTGCCCGGCCGGCGCTCGCTCATCGCATCCTCGCCCGGTCGCCCCCGGCGTGCCCGCGGAACAGGCGCGTGGGCGCGAACTCGCCGAGCTTGTGGCCGACCATGGTCTCCGACACGAAGACCGGCACGTGCTTGCGCCCGTCGTGCACGGCGATGGTGTGACCCACCATCTCCGGGAAGATCGTCGAGGCCCGCGACCAGGTGCGGATCATCTGCTTCTGGCCGGAGGAGTTCATGGCCTCGATGCGCGACATGAGGCGCTCCTCGACCCACGGGCCCTTCTTGGACGAGCGGGACATCTAGCGCCTTCCTCTACGTCCGCGCCGGCGGCGGCGGACGATGTCGCGGTCCGAGGGCTTCTTCTTCTTGCGCGTGGGGTACCCGAGGGTGGGCACGCCCCAAGGAGTGACCGGATGGCGGCCGGCCGTGGTGGACCCCTCCCCGCCGCCGTGCGGATGGTCCACCGGGTTCATGGCCGTGCCGCGAGTCTGCGGGCGCTTGCCGAGGTGGCGGCTGCGTCCGGCCTTGCCGATGTCGACGTTGCCGTGGTCGACGTTGCCGAGCGCCCCCACGGTGCCGCGGCACTCCGCCCGCACGAGACGCATCTCCCCGGAGGGCAGGCGCAGCGTGACCCGGTCGCCCTCCTTGGCCACGAGCTGGATGGCGGTGCCGGCCGAGCGGCCCATCTGGCCGCCGCGACCGGGGGTCAGCTCGACGTTGTGAATCGTCGTGCCGGTGGGGATCCTCGCCAGCGGCAGGCAGTGGCCCACCGCGATGTCGGCGTCCGCGCCGGAGCGGACCACGTCGCCCACGTTCAGGCGACGCGGGGCGAGGATGTAGCGCTTCTCGCCGTCCACGTAGTTGAGCAGCGCGATGTGCGCCGAGCGGTTCGGGTCGTACTCGATCGCGGCCACGCGGGCGGGGATGCCGTCCTTGCGACGCTTGAAGTCGATGCGGCGGTAGCGGCGCTTGGCCCCGCCGCCGCGGTGGCGGGAGGTGATCCGCCCGTGGGTGTTGCGCCCCCCACTCTTGGTGATGCCCTCGGTGAGCGACTTCTCGGGACCCTGACGGGTGACCTCGGAGTAGTCGTTCCACGTGGCGAAGCGCCGCCCCGGGCTCGTCGGCTTGTGCTTGCGAACGGCCATGGGAGCTACGCCTCCTGGCCCTCGAAGAGCTCGATCGAGTCGTCGGGGTGCAACTGCACCACCGCCTTCTTCCACTTGCGCCGGTGACCTGAGGTGTGGCCGCGGCGCTTGGGCTTCGGCTTCACGTTCATGGTCCGCACGGCGAGCACGCGAACGCCGAAGATCTCCTCCACCGCCTGGCGGATCTGGGTCTTGTGCGCCCGGTCGTGCACGCGGAACGTGTACTTGCCGGCGGCGAGCAGCGCGTAGGACTTCTCGGAGACGACCGGGCGGATGACCACGTTGCGCGGGTTCACGCGCTCACCGCCTCGCCCTCGCGGCGGGTGCGCCGGTCGGAGCCGCGGTCGGCGCGCAGCGCGCCGAAGTAATCGATCGCGGCCGGGGAGAGCAACAGCCGCGAGGCGCGGACGATGTCGGCCACGCCCGCTCCGTCGGCCGTTCCCACCGCCACGCGGGCGATGTTGCGGAAGGACTTGAGGCAGGCGTCGTCCTCGTCGCGCGCGAGCAGGATGAGGGCGGGGCCGTCGCGGAACCCGGCCAGCGCCTGAGCTGCGCGCTTCGTGGACGGCGACTCGTAGTCGTCGGGCACGACCACCGCGAGGCTGCCGCGACCGGCGTGGACCGACAGCGCCGCGCGCATGGCGCGGCGGCGCGCCTTGCGGTTGACCTTGACCGTGTAGCCGCGCGGCTTGGGCCCGAAGGCCACCCCTCCGCCGACCCGCTGGGGCGTGGAGAGTGCGCCGGCACGCGCGCGGCCGGTGCCCTTCTGGCGCCAGGCCTTGGCGCCGGTCATGGCGACCTCGGAGCGATCCTTGGTAGAGGCCGTGCCGCGCCGGCGGGCGGCGAGCTCGGCCACCACGCACTCGTGCACGAGGTGCTCGTGGAAGGGCTCACCGAAGATCTCCTCGTCGAGGTCGAGGGTGGCCGAGGCGCCGAGGCGGGGGGCGGAGAGCGCCATCAGCGATCGCTCCTGATCTCGATCGTGCCGCCCTTGGGGCCGGGCACCGACCCGCGCAGTAGCAGGAGGTTGCGGTCGGGCAGGACATCGACCACCTCGAGCCCGCGCTGGGTGGCGCGCTTGTTGCCCATCTGACCCGGGCCGCGGAGTCCCTTGAACACCCGGGAGGGCGTGGCCGAGGCGCCGATCGAGCCCGGCGCTCGCACGTTGTGCGAGCCGTGCGTGACCGGGCCGCGGGAGAACCCGTGACGCTTGACCGTGCCCTGGAAGCCCTTGCCCTTCGAGGTACCGGAGACCTTCACCCTCTGGCCCTTCTCGAAGGCCTCGACGGTCACCTGCTCACCCACCTGGAGCTCGCCGGCCTCGTCGCGGAACTCGACCAGGTGCTTTAGCGGCGGCGCGTCGACCTTGGCCAGGTGTCCGCGCTCACCCTTGGTGAGCCGCTTCTCGGTCGTCTCGCCGAAGGCGAGCTGGACGGCCACGTAGCCGTCGACGTCGTGCGTGCGCACCGCGGTTACCGGGCACGGCCCGGCCTCCACCACGCTCACGCGCTCGACGCGCCCGTCCTCGCCGAACACCTGCGTCATCCCCACCTTCTTGCCAATGAGAGCCGCCATCAGACCAGCTGGATCTGAATGTCCACACCCGCGGGGAGATGGTCCAGGCGCTGTAGCGAGTCGACGGTCTTCGGCGTGGGCTGAAGGATGTCGATCAGCCGCTTGTGGGTGCGGAACTCGAAGTGCTCGCGCGAGTCCTTGTCCTTGAACGGCCCGCGGATCACGCAGTAGACGTTCTTCTCGGTGGGCAGGGGGACGGGCCCGGAGATCGTGGCTCCGGTGCGCTGCGCGGTCTCGACGATCTCACGGGCCGCCGTCTCGATGGACGAGTGGTCGTAGGCCTTGAGCCGGATGCGGATCTTGTTCTGGGTGAGTGCGGCCATGGTGAAAGGCTGCGGGCGCGCGCGGGAGGGCGGGTCATCCATGCTGCGGATGTCCCGCCCTCTCGGAGTTCCTGGGAGGAGACCCCCCGGGTGTCGCGCTCCGGCTACTGCGTTATGTCGGTCACCACCCCTGAGCCCACGGTGCGGCCGCCCTCGCGGATCGCGAAGCGCAGCCCTGCGTCCATGGCGATCGGCTGGATCAGCTCGATGTCCATCTGGACGTTGTCGCCGGGCATGACCATCTCCGTGCCCTCGGGCAGGTTGGCCACCCCCGTCACGTCGGTGGTGCGGAAGTAGAACTGCGGCCGGTAGCCGTTGAAGAACGGCGTGTGGCGGCCGCCCTCCTCCTTCTTCAGGCAGTAGACCTCGGCCTTGAACTTGGTGTGGGGTGTGATCGACTTCGGCTTGCACAGCACCTGGCCGCGCTGGATGTCCTCGCGCTTGACACCACGGAGGAGACAGCCCACGTTGTCGCCGGCCTGACCCTGGTCGAGGATCTTGCGGAACATCTCGACACCGGTGACCACCGTGCTCGAGGTCTGCTCGGTGATGCCCACGATCTCGACGGTCTCCCCGGTGTTGACCACGCCCTGCTCCACGCGGCCCGTGGCCACCGTGCCGCGACCGGTGATCGAGAAGACGTCCTCGACCGGCATCAGGAACGGCCGGTCGAGCGCCCGCTCGGGCTCGGGGATGTAGGTGTCGAGGGCCTCGGCCAGCTCGACGATCTTCTGCGTGTGCTCCTCGTCGCCCTCGAGCGCCTTGAGCGCCGAGCCGATGACGAACGGGATGTCGTCGCCCGGGAACGAGTACTCGGAGAGCAGCTCGCGGACCTCCACCTCGACGAGCTCGAGCAGCTCCTCGTCGTCGACCATGTCGGCCTTGTTGAGGAACACCACGATGTAGGGCACGCCGACCTGACGGGCGAGCAGGATGTGCTCGCGGGTCTGGGGCATCGGGCCGTCGGCGGCAGACACCACGAGGATCGCCCCGTCCATCTGCGCCGCACCGGTGATCATGTTCTTCACGTAGTCGGCGTGACCCGGGCAGTCCACGTGGGCGTAGTGGCGGTTGCCGGTCTCGTACTCGACGTGCGAGGTCGCGATCGTGATGCCGCGCGCCTTCTCCTCCGGCGCGTTGTCGATCTCCTCGAAGGAGTGGGCCTGACCGCCGTAGGTCTCGGCCAGAACCTTCGTGATGGCCGCTGTGAGGGTGGTCTTGCCGTGGTCGATATGACCGATGGTGCCGACGTTGACGTGCGGCTTGTCGCGCTCGAACTTCGCCTTTGCCACTGTTACTGCGCTCCTTATCCGAAAGCTTGAGCCGGCTCGCCCGGGGCGAACCGATGAAACATACTCACTGCGACCACTAGGCGCCGGCTCCGACGGGCTCGCCGGTGCGGTGCTCGACGATGTCCTGGGCGATGTTGCCCGGGACCTCCTCGTAGCGGTCGAACTGCATTGTGTAGCTGGCCCGGCCCTGGGTGTTCGAGCGCACGTCGGTCGCGTATCCGAACATCTCCGCGAGCGGGACGCTCGCCTTCACCGCGAGGGCGTTGCCACGGGGCTCCTGCCCCTCCACGCGGCCGCGCCGCCGGGAGAGGTCGCCGATCACGTCGCCGAGGAACTCCTGAGGGGTCACGACCTCAACCGCCATCACCGGCTCGAGCAGGACGGGCTTGGCCCGCCGGGCCGCCTCCTTGAGGGCCAGCGAGCCGGCGATCTTGAACGCGATCTCCGAGGAGTCGGTGTCGTGGGACTTGCCGTCGGTGAGCGTGGCGCGGACGTCGACCATCGGGTAGCCGGCCTTGACGCCCGTGTCGAGCGCCTCCTCTATCCCCTTCTCCACCGCAGGGATGAACTCCGAGGGGACCGAGCCGCCCCTGACCTTGTTCACGAAGTCGAAGCCCTCGCCGGGCGCCGGCTCGAGGTTGATGTAGACGACGCCGTACTGGCCCGAGCCGCCGGTCTGGCGGATGAACTTGCCCTCGACCTTCTCCGCAGTGCCGCGCACGGTCTCGCGGTAGGCCACCTGCGGGCGGCCCACGCCGGCCGCGACGCTGAACTCGCGCTTCATGCGCTCGACGATGACCTCCAGGTGGAGCTCGCCCATCCCGGAGATGACGGTCTGGCCGGTCTCCTCATCGGTGCGCACCTGGAAGGTGGGGTCCTCCTCGGCGAGACGCGCGAGGGCGATCGACATCTTCTCCTGGTCGGACTTGGTCTTCGGCTCGATGGATACGTGCACCACCGGGTCCGGGAAGTCGATGGTCTCGAGGAGGATCGGCGCGTCGGGAGCGCACAGCGTGTCCCCGGTCGAGGTCTGCTTGAGTCCGACCGCGGCGGCGATGTCCCCGGCGTAGAGCTCCTCCTGCTCCTCGCGCGAGTTCGCGTGCATCATCAGCAGACGCCCGGCGCGCTCCGTGCGGCCGGTGCTGGCGTTCAGCACCCGGGCGCCCGCCCCGAGCCGGCCCGAGTAGACCCGGAAGTAGGTGAGCTTGCCGACGAACGGGTCGGACATGACCTTGAAGGCGAGCGCCGAGAACGGCTCCTCGTCGTCGGCGCGGCGTGAGGCGGGCCGGGGCTCGTCCTCGCCCTTGACGTGCTCGACGCCCTGGACGGGCTTGACGTCCAGCGGGCTCGGCAGGAAGTCGACCACGGCGTCGAGCAACGGCTGCACGCCCTTGTTCTTGAACGAGGAGCCGCACAGCACGGGGGTCATGGTGAGGTCGAGGGTGGCCTTGCGAACGGCGGAGCGGAGGCGATCGGCGGTGACCTCCTGCTCCTCGAGGAGCATGGTCTCGAGCTCCTCGTCGCTGCGGCTGACCTCGTCGAGAAGCGCCTCGCGGGCCGCCTCGGCCTCGGCGAGCATGTCCTCGGGGATGTCCTCGACCTCCCACTCGCGCCCGAGGTCGTCCTTGTACTGGATGGCGTTCATGTTGATGAGGTCGACGATCCCCTGGAACCCGGACTCGGCACCGATCGGGAGCTGCACGGGCACGGCGTTGGCGCCCAGGCGGTCGACCATCGTGGCCACGCCCTGCGCGAAGTTCGACCCGATGCGGTCCATCTTGTTGATGTAGGCGATCCGGGGGACGCGGTACTTGTCGGCCTGGCGCCAGACCGTCTCCGACTGGGGCTCCACGCCGGCGACCGAGTCGAACAGCGCGATGGCGCCGTCGAGCACCCGCAGCGAGCGCTCGACCTCGACCGTGAAGTCGACGTGTCCCGGCGTGTCGATGATGTTCACCCGGTGGTCGTCCCAGTGGGCGGTGGTGGCCGCAGAGGTGATGGTGATCCCGCGCTCCTGCTCCTGGGCCATCCAATCCATCGTGGCCGCGCCCTCGTGGACCTCGCCGAGCTTGTGCGTGCGACCCGTGTAGAACAGGATGCGCTCGGTGGTCGTGGTCTTGCCGGCGTCGATGTGCGCCATGATCCCGATGTTGCGGGTTCTCTCGAGGGGAAAATCTCTGGGCATGAGGGGG
>JACCZP010000355.1 GCA_013695885.1 Thermoleophilaceae bacterium
GGCTACGTGGAGAAGGGTCACCTCGTCACGGTGACCCGCGACGAGCTCGTCGGCCAGTACGTCGGCCACACCGCCCCGAAGACCAAGGACGTGGTGAAGGCCGCCTACGGCGGCGTGCTCTTCATCGACGAGGCCTACTACCTGCACCGGCCGGACAACGAGCGCGACTACGGCCAGGAGGCGGTCGAGGTCCTGCTGCAGGCCATGGAGCAGGACCGCGACAAGTTCGTCGTCGTGCTCGCGGGCTACGAGGAGCCGATGGAGGAGTTCTTCGCCGCCAACCCCGGGATGGGCTCGCGCGTGGCCCACCACGTCAAGTTCCCCGACTACACCGTGGACGAGTTGATGCAGATCGCCCAGATGATGCTCGAGCAGCAGGAGTACGAGGTGAGCGAAGAAGGCGAGCAGGCGTTCCGGGAGTACATCGAGCGGCGCGTCGAGCAACCTCGCTTTGCGAACGGACGGAGCATCCGCAACGCGATCGAGCGGGCGCGCATGCGGCAGGCGAGCCGGCTCTTCGACACGGAGGAGACGCCCTCGCGAGAGGAGCTGCTCACGATCGAGGGAGGCGACATCCGCAAGAGCTCCGTATTCGCCGACGAGCAGGACGAGGGCCCGGACTCAGACGAGGAGCGGGAGACCGACTCAGAGGAGGAGCGCGTGGAACAGGGAGCTGCGAGCTGATGGGCGACCCGGAGACTCCCCGTCCGGTAATCCTCGGCGTGGTCGGTGACTCGGCGACCGGAAAGACCACCATCACGCGCGGCCTGGTGCGACTCCTCGGCGAGGAGAACGTCACCCACATCGGGACCGACGACTACCACAGGTACGACCGCAAGCAGCGGGCGGAGCGAGGCATCACGCCGCTCGACCCCGAGTGCAACTACATCGACGTCATGACCCAGGATCTTCACCACGTTCGCCGCGGTGAGCCGATCCTGAAGCCGGTGTACGGCCACTCGGGCGGCTCGTTCGGCCCCCCCGAGTACGTTGTGCCCAGGCGGTTCGCGGTGGTCGAGGGGCTGCTCGGGTACTCCACGCCGGACCTCCTGGACACCTACGACGTGCGGGTGTACCTGGCGCCCCCCGAGGATCTGCGGCGAAAGTGGAAGGTCTCGCGGGATGTCTCCCGGCGCGGCTACACGACGGACCAGGTGCTCGAGGAGCTCGACATGCGCGAGCCCGACTCCGCGGCGTACATCCGGCCCCAGGAGCGCAAGGCGGACCTCGTCGTCTCGTTCAAGCCGGCCGAGGACGGCGACGACTCCGGCCCGCTCAACGCGGAGATCACCCTGCGCGAGGGCCTGTCTCAGCCGGACCTCTCGGTGATTGTGGAGGAGGGAGACCAGGGCATCACGCTGGTCCAGGAGGACGGCGAAGCGCGCCTATGGATTCCCGGCGACATCGACTCCGAGCAAGCCGACGCGATCGAGGCGGCCATGTGGGAGAAGATGCACTTCGCGAGCCACCTGCGGACGGAGCGGCTCGGCGAGTACACCGTCGGCACCGACCTCCACCGCTCCAACTCGCTGGCGGTCGTCCAGGTCCTGCTCCTCTACCACCTGGTCACGGCCAAGGCCGCGGTCGCCCTCGGGGGCGAAGGCGCACGCGCTGACAATGGTCGCGACGACGAGCCGGAGGCCGAGGAGCAGGACGGCGAGGAGCAGGACGGCGAGGAGGCCGAGGACGAATGACCCGCGAGGCAATCGCGACGCGGGTCCCCAACCCCCAAGAGAGGGATTCCGCATGAAAGACCACGAGCAATGGCGGGAGCTCGCGCAGCAGCTCCGCGTGGACTCCATCCGGACCAGCGACGCAGCACAGTCCGGTCACCCCACCTCCTCGCTGTCGGCCGCCGACCTGCTGGCGGTGCTCGTATCCGACTACCTGCACTGCGACTACGACGATCCGGACAACCCCAACAACGACCAACTCATCTTCTCGAAGGGCCACGCCTCTCCCCTGCTCTACTCCATCTACAAGGCGGTGGGGGTCGTCTCGGACGACGAGCTGCTCACCTACCGAACGCCGGGCAGCCGGCTCGAGGGCCATCCGACGCCGAGCATGCCGCTGGTCAAGGTGGCCACCGGCGCCCTGGGCCAGGGGCTGCCGGTCGGCGTCGGGCTGGCCCTGGCGGGCAAGAGGCTGGACCACCTGCAGTACCGGACGTGGGTGCTTTGCGGCGACAGCGAGATGACCGAGGGATCGATGTGGGAGGCGCTCGAGCACGCCGGCAGCCTGGGGCTCGACAACCTGACCGCGATCATCGACGTGAACCGGCTCGGGCAGCGGGGCTTCACCATGCATCAGTGGGACCTCGACGCCTTCGTCAAGCCTGCGGAGGCGCTCGGTTGGAACGTCATCACGATCGACGGCCACGACTTCGAGGCCATCGATGGGGCGTATGGCGACGCGGTGGGCATGCCGGGCCAGCCGACCCTGATCGTCGCCAAGACCCGCAAGGGCAAGGGGGTCAGTGAGGTCGAGGATCGCAACGAGGTCCACGGCAAGCCGGTCAAGGACGCCGAGAAGGCCATCGAGGAGCTCGGCGGTCCGCTCAGCGTCACGGTGGATCCGCCCAAGCCGGTCACCGACCAGAAGCCGCACGAGTTCGAGGTCGCCGGGGCCGACATGCCCCGGTACGACCTCGGCGAGGAGGTGGCCACCCGTAAGGCGTACGGGGAGGCCATGGTCGCGCTGGGCAGCGTGCGGGGGGATGTGGTCGCCCTCGACGGCGAGATCGGCAACTCCACCCACGCCGAGCTCTTCACCGTGGCCCACCCCGAGCGCTTCTTCGAGATGTACATCGCCGAGCAGCTCATGGTGGCCGCGGCGGTGGGCCTCCAGATTCGGGGCTGGGTGCCGTTCGCCTCGACCTTCGCCGCCTTCATGAGTCGTGCCTACGACTTCGTGCGCATGGCCGCCATCAGCCGGGCCAACTTGAACCTGGTGGGATCCCACGCCGGGGTCTCCATCGGCGAGGACGGTCCGTCGCAGATGGGTCTGGAGGACCTCGCCATGTTCCGCGCCGTGCACGGGAGCACCGTCCTCGCTCCGTGCGACGCCAACCAGACCGCGCAGCTCGTCTGGCAGATGGCCGACCGTCC
>JACCZP010000361.1 GCA_013695885.1 Thermoleophilaceae bacterium
GACGGTCATGGGCCAGCGCGGGCCGAACCGGGCGCTCACCCGTCCCGCCGACGGGGAGAGGAGCAGCATCATCAGCGTGGCCGGAAAGGTCGCGGCACCGGCCTCCAGGGCGCTGTAGCCGAGGACGGTCTGCAACTCGAGCGCGAGAAAGAAGAAGGCGCCGCCAAGAGCAAAGTAGTTCGCGAGCGTCGCGAGGTTGGCACCGGTGAACTGCCGCGAGCGGAACACGCGGAACGGGACGAGCGGCCGGGACACCCGTCGTTCGACCACCACGAAGGCGATGAGGAGAAGCACCCCCACCGCGCCCGTCGTAAGGACGAACACCTCGCCCGCGCCGCCGCCTCCCGCCTCCACGAGCGCGTAGACGAGCGCGCCGAGGCCGACGCTGACCAGAGCGGCCCCGAGCCAGTCCGGCCGGCCGGTCACCTCCTCGTCGCGTGACTCGGGGATGTGGCGCAACGCGATGATCGCCGCCGGCCCCGCCACCAGCACCACGATCAGGAAGACGAGCCGCCAGGAGACCGAGTCGACGAGGGCCCCGCCGGCGAACGGGCCGATCGCGGTCGAGATGCCGGCCCAGCCCGCCCACGCCCCGATCGCCGGCCCGCGGTCCTCGGGGGCGAAGCTCGCCTCGAGGATGGCGAGGCTTCCGGGCACCATCATCGCTCCCGCCGCGCCCTGGAGGCCGGTGCCGCGACCTTTCCGTCCACGCTGATGATGCTGCTTCTCTCCCCGTCGGCGGGACGGGTGAGCGCCCGGTTCGGCCCGCGCTGGCCCATGACCGTCGGGCCGCTCGTGGCCGCTGTCGGCTTCCTCCTGCTCGGGCGGCTCGGGCCCGACTCCGCCTACCTCACGGACGTACTGCCCGGGATCCTCATCTTCGGTCTCGGGCTCACGACGTTCGTCGCGCCCCTCACGACCGCCGTCCTCGCAGCGGTTCCCGACCACGAGGCCGGTCTGGCCTCCGCGCTGTCGAACGCCTTCGCACGTCTCGCGCAGCTCGGCTCGAGTGCGGCCCTCCCGCTCGCCGCCGGCCTCGGCGCAAGCACGGCGGTCGGACCCGGCGAGTTCGCCGCGGGCTTCTCCCGAGCCATGCTCATCAGTGCGGCAGTCTTGGTGGTGGGCTCCGCCATCGCCTTCCTCACCATCCGTCGTGGCGGCGACGAGCCGGTCGTCCAGCTCGCGAGCCTGACTCAGGGTTGCGGGCCCTCGGCACGGCGCGGGCGAGCGCCGTTCGGCGCCGCCCGCGAGCGCCGGGCGCTGTCTCAGACCGCACAGCCGGAGGCCGCGAGGCCCCAGACGGCTCAGAGGCGCGCCCCATGAAGCTCGAGGGCATCGGCGCGCGACTCTCGCTGCCCCCCGACTTCGAGCGCCTGACCTGCTGGTGGACGGCCGCCGGCGTCCCGAGTGGCCGCTGGGGCGTGACCCGCTCGCCCTCGAGGCGTCCACACCGGGGGTGTTCGTCGCCGGCGACGCGCGTCACGGATCCACGAAGCGTGTGGCGGGAGCGGTCGGAGAGGGAGCGATGGCCACGGCGCTGGTGCACCGCCGCCTGGCCGAGCTCGACGGGATCAGTCCGGTGAAGGGCGCCCCGCCGACCTCGCAACTCGATCGAGCGGCACGGGTTAGATGAGGGCCGATGCGCCGACGACCGACACGTAGGAGCCTGCCTCACTTCGCTGGTGCCCTCCTCGTCTTTCTCGTGGCGCTCGCCGGCGGGCTGAGCGCCCGCCCTGCTGAACGGGCCGAAGCCCACCACGTCTGCCAGCTCTCCGGGTCGCGTACGGTCCTCGGCAACCGGAACGCACGGATGGTGACCCGGGCTGCGACGGTGGCCCCGCGCTACCGCGTGACCCGCTACTACGGCTGCCGCTACCGCACGAACCGCTTCTTCCGCCTGGTCGATGTCGGCGAGCCCGGCTTGTTCAGCGACCGCGTCGAGCCGAGAAGGCTCGCCGGCGTGTTCGCCGGCTTCGCCGGTGCCTACCAGGAGCCGGCGGGCGAGCAGCAGCTGGCCTACGTGCGTGCCGTCGACCTGCGGAGCGGCCGGGTCCGCGTAAGAGAACAGGCCCTCGTCGACGCCGGACCGTCTGATTCCTACCGCGTGAGCGATCTCGAGCTCCGCTACACCGGCGGCCTCGCCTGGATCGTCGAGCGCCGCAGCTTCGCCCAGGCTCCCGGCTCGCCGGTGATCACCTACGAGGTGCACAAGGTCGACCGCGGCGGACGCCAGCGCCTCGATGCGGGCCCCGACATCGATCCTGCGTCCCTGACCTTGAGCGGAGCGACGATCTCGTGGCGGCGCGGTGGGGTCACCCGAACCGCGATCCTCGGGTCCGCGCGAAGCGGCTGAACACGGACCGCGCCTAGGTCGCGCTTCTCCTCATGCGCCCTACAGGGCGTGAGATCCTCGGTCATGCGCTCCTCGTTGGATTGCTACCGAGCAGAGTCGGAGTCGGCGCCAACCGGCGCGAGGCCGTGTGCCTCGCTCATCAAGCCGCCGACGATCATGGCCGCGGCGCTCGAGCCCGCCGCGACCGCGTTCGCCACGGACGGCATCTCCGCGCTCACGTCGCCCGCGGCGGAGAGGCCGGGCACGCTGGTGTGGAGCATCCGGTCGACCTCGAAGGCGTCGACGGCGATGGGGCCCGGCCCGGCGGCAGCCGCGCCGAGGTGCTCGGCCAGTGCGGAGCGCTGGTGCAGGGTGACGGGCACGAGCAGTCCCCCGCACGAGCGCTCGCTTCCGTCGGCGAAGGCGACGGCCGTCAACGCGCTGTCCGGGCCGCGCAGCCCGGCAACGCCGCGCTTGTCGAC
>JACCZP010000363.1 GCA_013695885.1 Thermoleophilaceae bacterium
GCTCGGGCGTGGCCCTCGCCACGGCCCTCGCGTGCGTCGCGGCCGCCGGGGCACCCGCGGCGCTCCTCGCTCCCGACCGGCTCCCCGAGCTCGCCGACGGCCTCGCGCGGGGCATCGAGGGCATACGCACCGTTCGCTGGCCGTATCAGGGGTCCGACCCGTGGGTGGAGCTCGCGGTGCTCCTGCCCGTCGCCCTGGTGCTCGCCCTGGCGGCCGCTCTGTGCTTCTGGCCGGCGCGGCGCGGCGCGGCGGCGTTGCACGCCGCCGCGGCCGGTGTGCTCGTGGCCCTGTTCGCCGTCGGGGTGGTGGAGCACGACCCGGGTGGGGGCCTCGCCCGCGGCGCGCTCCTGCTGGTCCTCCTCGCCGCCTGGGCGTGGCTCCCTCGCGCGCAGGTCCGCGAGGCCGCGCCGGCGGCGCTCGCGGTCGGGGCGGCCGCCGCGCTGGCTCTCCCGCTGGCGGCCGGGCTCGACCCCGGACGGCCATTGCTCGAGTACCGGACGTGGTCGGCCGACGCCGCGGGCGCGCGGTTCGAGTGGGACCACCGCTACGGGCCGATCGACTGGCCGAGGACGGGCGCCACGCTGCTGCACGTGCGAGCGCCGCGCTCGCACTACTGGAAGGTGGAGACCCTCGATGCCTTCGACGGGGTCCGCTGGCGGCGAAGCGGGGCGCCACCCGGCCCCGCGGGGCGCTACGAGCTTCCTCCGGACCCCGACCCCCGCTTCTTCGAGCGGATCGAGGTGACGATCCGCTCGCTGCGCAGCGACTTGGCGGTGGGGGCGGGCACCACCCTCGGCGTGACCGGCGCGGGCGCCACCGCGCGCAGCGCAGACGGCACGGTGCGGCTGACCGGCGAGCGTCTCGAGGAGGGCGACTCCTATACGGCGGCCACCTACGTGCCCGACCCGAGCGTCGAGCGCATGCGCGACGCGCCGAGCGCCCTCCCGCCGGAGATGCGCGCCTACACCGCGCTGGGCCTGCCGCCCGGCACCGCGGCTCCGCCCGGCGGCCAGGTCGTATCGACCGGCCTTCGCGGCCGGCCGGGCGGCCTTGACACCGCCGTCGAGGAACGCTGGCGCACCTCTCCCTACGCGGGCGTCCAGCGCCTGGCCGCGCGCCTCGCCCCGGCCGGCGTCTCCACCTACGAGGCGGTCCGATCCGTCGAGAGCCATCTCCGCTCCGAGTACGCCTACACCGAGCGTCCGCCTCGCCGCCGCCACCCGCTCGCCTCCTTCCTGCTCGAGGACCGGCGCGGCTACTGCCAGCAGTTCTCGGGGGCGATGGCCCTGATGCTCCGGATGCGAGGGATCCCCGCGCGCGTCGCCGGCGGGTTCGCACCCGGGGCGCTCGACCGCGACACCGGCGAGCATCGCGTGCGCGACCTCGACGCCCACTCGTGGGTCGAGGTCTTCTTCCCGGACATCGGCTGGGTGCCGTTCGACCCCACCCCCGCGGCCTCTCCGGCCGAGTCCCAGAGCGCCACCGACCTCTCGCCGAGCGCCGCAGGCGGCGGGACGTCCGACTCCCGCGGCGGGCGCCCGCCCGCGGACACGGGCGGCACGTTCACCGGCGCCGAGGGCCCCTCGCCGGACGCTCCGGCGCGGGACCGATCCGCCGTCGGCGTGAACGCGGCGTGGTGGGTCGCGGCGCCGGTAGGGCTCGCGCTGCTCGCCGCCCTCGCCGGCCGAGGGGTGGCCGCGGCCCGCCGCTCCCGGTCCTCTTCGCTCGAGCCCGAGCTTCGCGACCTCGAGTCCGTCCTAGCCCGGCTCGACGACCCGCCCGGGCCCGGCGTCACCCTCTCCGACCTCGAGCAGCGCTTCGAGGCCGCCGGCCAGCCGCGTGCCGCGCGTTACGCCCGGGCGCTGCGGGAACGGCGCTTCGGGCCGCGAGGCGGGGCGGCCCCGAGCCGCACGGAGGGACGTGCCCTGCGGCGCGAGCTGCGCCGTGGTTAGGGCCTCTTAACCTTGACGGCTTAGAACGTCCCTCGCATGTCCCGCGTCGTCCCTCTCCTATCCGGTCTTCTCGGCGGCCTCGTGGCCGTGGTCGTCGGCGCCCTGCTCATCTCGACCGGCGTGATCGACACCGGAGAGCAGACTCGCGAGGTCGTGCGCCAGCAGCCGATCACCCGGCCGGCGGCCGACGGCGACGAGGAGGGGCTCACGGTCAGCGAGATCTTCGAGGACGCCGGGCCGGGCGTGGTGTTCATCCGCGCCGAGGTGCCCGCGAGCGCCGCCGGCGGGACGCCGTTCGGGCCCCCCCAGCGCAAGGGGCAGGCCACGGGGTCGGGCTTCGTGCTCGACCGGGAGGGCTACATCCTCACAAACGCCCACGTGGTGGAGGGTGCGCGCAACGTGCAGGTCCACTTCGATGAGCGCGGCGACGACATCGATGCCCGCGTGGTGGGCCGCGATCCCTCGACCGACCTCGCGGTTCTCAAGGTGCCGAGCAACACACCGAAGCTCGAGCCCATCCCCCTCGGCGACTCCCGCTCGGCGCGGGTCGGCGATCCGGTGATCGCCATCGGCAACCCCTTCGGGCTCGAGCGCACGGTCACGACGGGCATCGTCTCCGCCATCGCCCGGCAGATCGACGCGCCCAACCAGTTCACCATCGACAACGTCATCCAGACCGACGCTTCGATCAACCCCGGCAACTCGGGCGGCCCGCTGCTCGACGCCGCCGGCCGGGTGATAGGCATCAACGCCCAGATCGCCACCGGGGGGTCGAGCGGAGGCTCGGTGGGGATCGGCTTCGCGGTCCCGGTCTCCACCGCGAAGGAGGTCGTTCCCCAGCTCAAGCGCTCGGGCAGCATCGACCGCTCCTACCTCGGGATCACGACCGCGCCGATCACCGGCCGGGTGGCGGAGGAGCTCAACCTTCCCGTCCGGGACGGCGCGCTCGTCCAGGAGGTCGTCCCCGGCGGACCGGCCGACCGCGCCGGCCTGCGCGCCGGGCGCACGCGCACCGAGGAGGGTCTGACCATCGGGGGAGACATCATCGTCCGCGCCGCGGGCCAGGACGTGAAGCGGCCCGAGGACGTGGCCGCGGCCATCCGCGACGACAAGCCCGGCGCGACCGTTCCCATCGACATCCTCCGTCGCGGCGAGCGCGAGACCGTTCAGGTCAAGCTCGGCAAGCGCCCGGCGGAGTCGCCGCGGTCTCTGCGCCCGCAGCAGCCGCGCCTGCCGTAGGGCGCGATAAGGCGGCGCCAGAGGGCGTCCTCGTCTGTTCCGGCGTGCCACCATGGAGGCATGACCCTCGTCAAGGCCTGTGGGATCGCGCGCGTCGAGGATGCCCGTCTCGCCGTCGAGCTCGGGACGTGGGCGATCGGCCTCGTGCTCGTCCCCGCCAGCCCGAGGGCGTGCCCGCCCGACGTGGCCGAAGAGGTCGGGGCGACGCTCCGGCGCCGCGTCGAGATCGCGGGCGTGTTCGCCAACGCGACGCTCGACGAGGTGGCGCTCGCCGCCGAGCGCTTCGCGCTCTCGATCCTCCAGCTCCACGGCGACGAGGGCCCGGCGTACTGCCGCGAGGCCGCGCGACGCACCGGCTGCCGCGTGATGAGGGCGGTGCGTGTGAGGGACGCCGCCTCGGTGAGGGCCCTGCGCCCGTACCAGGTGGACTACCACCTGCTCGACGCCTACTCCCCGCGCGCGGCGGGGGGCACGGGCGCGACGTTCGACTGGGAGCTCGCCCGCCTCCACGACCGATCGACCCCGCTCGTGCTCTCCGGCGGGCTGAGCGCCGACAACGTGGGGGAGGCCATCGCAGCCGTGCGGCCGTGGGCCGTGGACTCGGCGAGCGGCACCGAGGCGAGACCGGGCGTCAAGGATCCCGCCCGCCTCGAGGCGCTCTTCCGCGCGGTGGCCGCCGCGGACGCGCGGATAGAGGCCGCCGCAGCGTGACCGCGACCGGCGCGCAGCCTCGGCCAATGGCCGCCGGTCCGCCCGAGCGCCGCTTCGGCCCGTACGGCGGCCGCTACGTGCCCGAGACCCTCGTGCCCGCGCTCGACGAGCTCGAGCGCGAGTGGATGGCCGCGCGCGAGGATCCGTCGTTCGGGCTCGAGCTCTCCACGCTGCTGCGCGACTACGCCGGCCGGCCGACTCCGCTCTACCGCGCACGGCGGCTCTCGGAGGCGGCGGGCCGCACGGTCTACCTCAAGCGCGAGGACCTCCTACACACCGGCGCCCACAAGCTGAGCAACGCGCTCGGCCAGACGCTGCTCGCCCACCGGATGGGCAAGCGGCGGATAATCGCCGAGACCGGCGCCGGCCAGCACGGCGTCGCCACCGCGACGGCCTGCGCCCTGCTCGACCTCGAGTGCGTCGTCTACATGGGCACCGAGGACATGCGCCGCCAGCGTCCCAACGTCGAGCGCATGCGCCTCCTCGGCGCGCACGTCGCTCCGGTGGACGTGGGCGCCCGCACGCTCAAGGAGGCCGTCTCCGCCGCCATCCGCGACTGGGTGGCCGAGTCGGACACGACCCACTACGTGATCGGGTCGGCGGTCGGGCCGGCGCCCTTTCCCGCGATCGTCCGGGAGCTGGTCCGGGTGATCGGCGACGAGGCGCGCCCCCAGGCCCTCGAGGCCGAAGGCGCGTTGCCCGACCGGGTGATCGCCTGCGTGGGCGGAGGCTCGAACGCCATCGGCACCTTCGCGGCCTTCCTCGACGACGCCGAGGTCGAGCTCGTCGGGGTGGAGGCCGGGGGGGAAGGGGTCGAGTCCGGTCGCCACGGAGCACCGCTCGCCACCGGCGCCCGCGGGGTGCTGCACGGCGCGCTGTCCGCGGTCCTCCAGGACGCCGACGGCCAGATCGTCGAGGCCCACTCCATATCGGCCGGCCTCGACTACCCGGGCTCGGGCCCCCAGCACGCCCATCTGCGCGACACCGGCCGCGTGCGCTACGAGGCGGTGACCGACGCCGACGCCCTGGCGGCGTTTCGCCGCGTGAGCGCGCTCGAGGGGATCATCCCGGCGCTCGAGCCCGCGCATGCGCTGGCGTGGCTTATGGCCCACCCCGGAACGGGTGGCGGATACGACCTGCTCACGCTCTCCGGGCGCGGGGACAAGGACCTGGCCGAGGTGCTCGGCGTCTCCGACGAGCACCGGCACGCCGGTTGAGCGGGCCGGACGGCGTCACCCGCATCGCGGCGGCCTTCGCCGGTCATGGCCGCCGTGCGGCGCTCATGCCGTACCTGATGGGCGGCTTCCCCGACGTCGAGACCTCCCGCCTTGCCGGCGAGGCCTGCGCCGACGCCGGGGCCGACCTCATCGAGCTCGGCATCCCCTTCTCCGACCCGCTCGCCGACGGCCCCGCCATCCACGCCGCGGCGACCCGGGCGCTCGCCGCCGGTGCGACGGTGGGCGAGGTGCTCGGTGTGTGCCGCTCGCTGTCCGAGCGCCTACCGATCGTGCTCTTCGCCTACGCCAACCTCGCGCTCTCGCCGGCGCCCGAGGCCTTCGTGGAGCGCGCGCGGGATGCGGGGGCGGCGGGCCTCATCGTGCCCGACCTCCCGCACGAGGAGTCCGAGCCGCTGCGCGAGGCCTGCGACGCCGCCGGCCTCGCCCTGGTCGCGCTCGCCGCGCCCAACACCCCGGCGGAGCGCATGGCCGCGATCGGGGCGAGCGCGCGGGGCTTCGTCTACACCGTCTCCCTCGCCGGCACGACCGGCGAGCGGGGCGCCCTTCCGGAAGACCTGGCGGGCACCCTGGCCCGGGTGCGCGCGTCGACCGACCTTCCCGTCGCCGTCGGCTTCGGGATCTCCACCGCCCGTCAGGCCGGCGAGGCGGCGGACATGGCCGACGGGGTGATCGTGGGCAGCCGGGTGGTCCGCGCGGCGGGCGAGGGCGGCCCCGACGCGGTCGGGGCCCTGGTGGCGGACCTGGCCGAGGCGCTCGCCTGAGCGTGCCGAATCGGAGGGGACCGTTGGTAGGGTGCAGTCCGTGACCGACGCCGCCACCCCCGCCACGGACGTCACTGCTCCACCGTCGAGTGGGACCCCCGCCGAGGTGGCCAGCGCGTACTTCGCGGGCGTCGCGGCGCGTGACCCCGACGCCATGGCCGCCCTGTGGGCCGACGACGGCGTGGAGGACATCGTCCCGGTCGGCATCTTCCGGGGCCCCGAGGAGGTGCGGGCCTTCTTCGTCGAGCTGTTCGGGGCCGTGCCCGACGCCGAGACCGTGGTCGAGCAGGTGGTGGCCGACGAAGGAACGGCCGTGGTCAAGTACCGCATGAACGGCACCTTCACGGGCTCGCCGCTCATGGGCCTCGAGGCCACCGGAGGACGCATCGAGCTCCGCGGTGCCGACATCCTCGAGATCTCCGGCGGTCTCATCCGCCGCAACACCGCGTACTACGACGGGATGGCCATGGGCCGCGGCATCGGGCTCCTTCCGCCCCAGGACTCCGGGGCCGAGAAGGTCCTGTTCAGCGCCTTCAACGCGGTGACCAAGGTGCGCTCGACCGTCCGCGACCAGATGGACCGCTGACGTGGGCGTGCTCGTCGCCCTCGTCGTCGGCCTCGTCATCTGGATCGTGGGTTGGGCGTTCGGCTTCGAGGCCTTCAACGCCTTCTACGTGCCCGTGGCGCTCATGTTCCTCGCTTTCGCGGGGCGGACGATCTCGCCGTTCGTCCGCGAGGCGCTCGGGCGGTAGGCGAGCGGGGCTCCCCCTACCCGAAGAGCACCTCCGCCGCCTCGTAGTCCTCGGGCGGCACCGTGCGCAGCTCGGCGACCGCCTCTGCCAGCGGTACCAGCTCGATGCGGGTGCCGCGCAGCGCCGGCATCGTCCCCCACCGCAGCTCGGTCGCGGCGTCGACCGCGGCGAGCCCGAGGCGGGTGGCGAGCACCCGGTCGAAGGCGGTGGGCGTGCCTCCGCGCTGCACATGGCCCAGCACCGTGGTCCGAGCCTCGAAGCCGGTCCGGTCCTCGATCTCGCGCTCGAGACGCTGGCCGATGCCGCCGAGGCGCGCGTGCCCGAAGTCGTCGGTCTGCCCGGCGGCCAGCACCTCCATCGTGCCCTCGCGTGGCACCGCGCCCTCAGCCACCACGACGATCGAGAAGTAGCGCCCGCGGGCGTGGCGGCGCTCCAGCAGGCGGCACACCTCCTCGACGTCGAAGGGCCGCTCTGGGATGAGGATCACGTCGGCGCCGCCCGCGAGCCCGGAGTGCAGCGCGATCCAGCCGGCGTGGCGCCCCATCACCTCGACGATGAGGATGCGGTTGTGGCTCTCGGCCGTGGTGTGCAGGCGGTCGATGGCCTCGGTGGCCACATGCACCGCGGTGTCGAAGCCGAACGTGGCATCGGTGCCGCCGAGGTCGTTGTCGATCGTCTTCGGCACGCCGAGCACCGGCAGCCCCTCCTCGTAGAGCGCCGAGGCGGCCCCGAGGGTGTCCTCCCCGCCGATTGCGATCAGGCCGTCGAGGTGCACGCCCTCGAGGTTGCGACGCAGCGTCTCGACCCCGTCGGGGCGCTTCAGCGGGTTCGTGCGCGACGATCCGAGGATCGTGCCGCCACGAGGGAGGATGCCGCGGGTGGACTCCACCGTGAGCTCCTCGTAGGCGCTCTCGAGCGGGCCGCGCCAACCGTCGCGGAAGCCGACGATCGCGTGGCCGTGATGGTCCACCCCCTTGCGGACGATCGCCCGGATGACCGCGTTCAGCCCGGGGCAGTCCCCGCCGCCGGTGAGAACTCCGAGGCGCACCGAGGAGCAACATACCGGGCCCGCGCGCCACGGGCCGGGAGGCCGGAGGGAAGCGGTCCGTGGGCGTCCGTCCCCCTGTTAACAATTCTCGTTACGATGCTCGGCCCTGTGAAGACTTCGAGGAGGAACCTGTGCGCAGACGGCTCGCGGTACTGATCGGTCTCTTCGCCACTCTCGCGCTCGGCCTCACGGCCTGCGGCGGGCAGGGCGGTGGCGGAGGCGGAGGGGGAGGCGGCGAGGGCGGAGGCACCCAGGTCCAGGGTGACACGCTCACCATCTACTCGAGCCTGCCCAAGCAGGGGGCCAACGAGGGGCAGACCGAGGCCGTGGAGAACGGCATCAAGCTCGCGCTCAAGGAGGCCGGCAACAAGGCCGGCCGGTTCAACATCCAGTACCGCGACCTCGACGACTCGACGGCCCAGGCCGGCAAGTGGGAGCCGGGT
Organism: Thermoleophilaceae bacterium; assembly: GCA_013695885.1. Taxonomy (GTDB): domain Bacteria; phylum Actinomycetota; class Thermoleophilia; order Solirubrobacterales; family Thermoleophilaceae; genus JACCZP01. The sequence continues at coordinate 8,145 of JACCZP010000363.1, forward strand.
GCCACGTCGGCGAACGCCCGCCGCGCAGCGCAGGACAAGACCACCATCGCCTACATCGGTGAGTTCAACTCCGGCGCGAGCGCGATCTCGCTGCCGCTGCTCAACGAGGCCATCGTGCCGCAGGTCTCACCGTCGAACACCGCGGTCGGCCTGACCACCGACGAGCCCGGCGCCGAGCCCGGCGAGCCCGCGAAGTACTACCCGACCGGCAAGCGCCACTACGCGCGCGTCGTCCCCAAGGACACGATCCAGGGCGCCGCGCTCGCCTCGACGATGAAGGACGAGCAGTGCACCAAGGTGGCCATCATCAACGACAAGGAGGTCTACGGGGCCGGGCTCGCGCGCAACATCGAGAACTCCGCCAAGGAGCAGGGCCTCCAGGTGACCGGCAACGACGGCATCGA
>JACCZP010000385.1 GCA_013695885.1 Thermoleophilaceae bacterium
GCTCTGCATTCGCGTGGCGCACACGGCCGCACCGCCCGCCCGTCGGCGGCCACGGCGTTCGGGCGAGCCACGGTGATCCGGCGACCCACGGCGATCCCGGCGAGCCCGGCGAGCCCGGCGAGCGACGGCGATCCGGCGAGCGACGGCGTTCGGGCGAGCCACGGGCTGGGGGGCGATCGGGGCTATCGGCAGCCGCGCGCGGGTCGCGCGCACGTGCATAACCTCTGTCACGTCGGTTCGAAAAGGACGTGACCGGACGTATGCATCGTGGGCATGCATAACCCCGGCCACGCCCATCGGGGCGAGACGTGACCGGACTTATGCATGTTCGCGGGCGATTTCCGCGGTTCGGCCGGGCTCCGCTCACTCACGGAAGTGTCAGCCCGGGGCGGATACGGCACGGCGCCGGCCCGCGGCTCCCGCCCTACTCCTCCTCGTACAGCGCCTCGAAGCGGTCCCGATGGTTGTCGTAGACCACCTGGCGCTTGACCCTCATGGTGGCCGTCAGCTCGACGAGGACGGGTGGTTCTCGACCGGGGACGTCGGCTCCCTCGACGCACCGGGCCGGGGCTCTCCCCGCGGCGCTCGAGCCGGCGAACCTCGAGCCCGGTCCTCACCGCCTTGTCGAAGAGCTTGCCCTTGACGCCGCCCTCCACCTCACCGGTGGCCTTGTTGTAGATCTTCTCGAAGATCCGGGGCACCGCGGCGAAGTGGGTGGGCTGGACCTCGGAGAGGTCGTCCATCATCCTGTCCTTGTCCTGCTGCCAGAACGCGATCGTGGCGCCCACGTCGAGGGCGAGCAGCTCGGTCGCCCGCGTGAGCACGTGCGCGAGCGGCAGGAACGCGTAGAAGATCGAATCCTCGCCCACCTCGATCGCCTCCGCGAACATGTCGAGCCCGGCGCGCAGGTTCCCGTGGGTGAGCATGCAGCCCTTCGGCGGTCCGGTCGTGCCTGAGGTGTAGACGAGCGTGAACAGGTTGTCGCTCGCGATCTCCTCCACGCGGTCGTCGAGGCGCTGGTCGTCCTCCCCGCTGCCTCGCTCCGCGAGATCGTCGAGCGTCATCCCGCCGTCCGGCGGATCGCCCTCGAAGAGGACGATGTGCTCGAGCCGCTCCAGCGACCCCTGCACCTCCTGCACGCGCTCGAGCAGCTCCTCGTTCTCGACGAAGCACAGCCGCGCCTCGGAGTTCTCGAGCACGTGGTGGGCCTCGTCGGAGGAGCTCGTCTGGTAGACGCAGGCCACGACCAGCCCGGCGCACGCCGAGGCCAGGTCGGCCAGCACCCACTCGGGACGGGTGTCGGCGAAGATCGCCACCGCGTCGCCCTTCTCGAGGCCGAGCGCGATCAGTCCCTTGGCCAGGCCGCGCACCCGCCCGCCGAGCTCCTCGTAGGAGACGTCGGTCCACTCCTCACCGTCCTTGTACCGCAAAGCGGTGCCCTCGAACTGCCCCGCCGCGCGCAGCACCATGCCGGCCATCGTCTCGCCGCCGGTGTCCGTCTCTGCCTCGGCCCGCTCGGTAGTCGCCACTGTCTCCCTCCCATGCGAGCTATATCCTCGCCCGCCTTGAGCGCCACGACGACGAACGGCAGGACGGCCGCCGACCAGGACGCCGGCATCGCCACGGGCAGCCCCACGGCGAGCGACCATGCAGCGGGCGGTGCGCCAGAGCACGCTCGAGTGGTGATCGTCGGCGGCGGCTTCTCCGGCATGGGGATGGCCATCCAGCTCAAGCAGGCCGGCATCGAGGACTTCGTCGTGCTCGAGCGCGACGACGACGTGGGCGGCACCTGGTGGGCCAACACCTATCCGGGCTGCGCCTGCGACATCCCCTCGCACCTCTACTCGTACTCGTTCGCGATGAACCCGGACTGGAGCCGGACCTACTCCCCCCAGCCCGAGATCCGCGACTACCTCCTCGACGTCGCCGACCGCTACGACCTCCGCCGGCACGTTCGCTTCGGCGCCGAGCTGACCGACGCGGTGTGGGACGACGAGGCCCGTCGCTGGCACATCGAGAGCTCGCACGGCCCGTTCGTCGCCCGGTTCCTCGTGGCCGCGATGGGTCCGTTGAGCGCACCGTCCATCCCCGAGCTGCCGGGAATGGAGTCCTTCGAGGGCACCACCTTCCACTCCGCCGGCTGGAACCACGATCACGACCTGCGCGGCCGGCGCGTGGCCGTGGTCGGGACCGGCGCATCGGCGGTCCAGTTCGTCCCCGAGATCCAGGCGGACGTCGAGCAGCTCTACGTCTTCCAGCGCACGCCACCGTGGGTCCTCCCCCACCCCGACCGCAAGGTCTCGAAGCTCGAGAAGCGCCTCTACCGGCGGTTCCCGATCCTCCATCGCCTCGTTCGCGGGGGCATCTACGTCGCCCGCGAGTCGATGGTCCCGGGGTTCATCCTCGCGCCGCGACTGATGAGGCTGCTCGAGCGTCTGTCGCGACGGCATCTGCGCAAGCACGTGCCGGACCCTGAGCTTCGCGAGCGACTGACCCCCGAGTACACGCTCGGGTGCAAGCGCATCCTCCCCTCCAGCAAGTGGTATCCGGCGATCATGAAGCCGAACGTCGAGATCGTGACCCAGGGGCTGACCGAGGTCGGGCCGAACTGGGTGAAGGGCGAGGACGGGGTGCAGCGCGAGGTGGACACGATCATCTTCGGCACCGGCTTCCTGGCCTCGGAGCAGCCCTGGGCGAAGCTCGTGCGCGGCAAGGACGGGCGCCCCCTGGCCGAGCACTGGGAGGACGAGGTGCAGTCCTACCGTGGCACCACGGTCGCCGGCTTCCCGAACATGTTCACGATGATCGGGCCCAACACAGGGCTCGGCCACAACTCGATGGTCTACATGATCGAGTCGCAGCTCTCCTACGTGATGGACTGCCTGCGGACCATGGAGGAGCGCGGGGTGAGCGCGATCGAGCCGCGCCGCGACGCCCAGCAGGCTTGGAACGACCACATACAGAAGCGCATGGAGCGCACGGTGTGGACCACCGGTGGATGCGGCAGCTGGTACCTCGACTCCCAGGGCCGCAACGTCACGCTGTGGCCGAAGAGCACCTTCCGCTTCCGCCGCGAGCTGGCCCACTTCGATCCCGAGGAGTACGTCATGCACTCGGGCGCCCCTGACCGGGTGCCGAGCGCTGCGTGAGCCACAACCTCGCGGGCATCCTCACGGAGACCGCCGAGCAGCACGGCGATCGGGTCGCGCTGCGGCTCGACGACACCGAGGTCTCCTACGAGCAGGTGGAGGAGGGCAGCGCCCGGGTGGCGGCGATGCTCAAGGCGAAGGGGCTCGAGGTAGGCGACCGCGTCGCGGTCATGCTGCCGAACGTCCCGTACTTCGCGCTCGTCTACTACGGAGCGCTGCGCGCCGGCGGGGTGGTGGTGCCGATCAACCCGCAATTCGAGTCAGGCGAGGTGGCCTACCACCTCGGTGACTCCCAGGCGAAGGTGCTCTTCGCCTGGCACGACTTCACCGATGCGGCGGAGAAGGGCACCGAGGACATGGACTGCGAGATCGTCTCGGTGGCGCCCGAGGAGTTCGAGCAGACGATCGGCGAGCACGAGCCCGACCACGAAGTGGTCGACCGCGACGCCGACGACGTGGGCGTGATCCTCTACACGTCGGGCACGACCGGCGACCCCAAGGGCTCGGTCCTGACCCACGGCAACCTCCAGAAGAGCACCGAGGTGGCCACGAGCCTGGTCGACATGAGCGAGGACGACGTCGTGCTCGGCGCGCTTCCTCTGTTCCACGTCTTCGGGCAGGCGTGCGGGCTGAACGCGAGCGTGAAGCCGGGCGCGTGTCTCTCGATGATCGCGAAGTTCAACGACGAGAAGACGCTCGAGGTCATCCAGCGCGACGGCGTCACGATCTTCCAGGGCGTGCCCACCATGTACTCCGCGGTGCTGGGCCTCGAGGACCTCGACTCCTACGACACCTCGTCCATCCGGGTGGCCATCTCCGGCGGACAGGCCATGCCCGTGGAGGTGATGCAGCGCTTCGAGGACACCTTCGGAGTGGAGGTGCTCGAGGGCTACGGCCTGTCCGAGACCACGGCGATCGGCACGTTCAACCAGCAGGGCTCGCGCAAGCACGGGTCGATCGGCAAGCCGGTCGAGGGCGTCGAGGTGAAGTTCTTCGACGACGACGGCAACGAGGTGGACGACGGCGACATCGGCGAGATCGCCATCAAGGGCCCGAACGTGATGACCGAGTACTGGAACAAGCCCGAGGAGACCGAGGAGGACCTCCGCGACGGGTGGTTCTTCACCGGCGACTTGGGCCACATCGACGAGGACGGCTTCGTCTTCGTCGACGACCGCAAGAAGGACATGATCATCCGCGGCGGCGAGAACGTGTACCCGCGCGAGATCGAGGAGGTGCTCCATCACCACGACGACGTGGAGGAGGTCGCGGTGATCGGCGTGGAGGACGAGCGCCTGGGCGAGGAGGTGGCAGCGGCGATCGTGCTCGTCGAGGGCGCGGAGAGCTCGGCCGAGGACCTCCAGGAATACGTGAAGGGCGAGCTGGCGCGCTACAAGTACCCGCGCAAGGTCTTCTTCCTGGACGAGCTGCCCAAGGGCCCGACGGGGAAGATCCTGAAGCGCGAGATCGAGGTGCCGGAGGACGCTTGACGGCGGGGGACCCGGGAGACACCCCGCCCCTGACCGAGGACGGGCCGCGGGGGACTTCGACGTGTACTACGAGATCCAGGCCAAGACCGAGGGCGACGAGGTAGCCCAGAGCGGTAGATCCGTCGCCTGGGCGACGTTCTGCACGCGCAGCATGCCGGGTACGGGTCGCCTGAAGGCGACCACTCACGCTTGCCGAGCGGGCGAAGATCGGTGAAGCTTGCGCCGTGGCCCCGACCGATCCCGACCACCAGCTCAGGGTCGTGGCCAGCCAGCGGGCACGCGAGCTCGGACAGCGCTACGACGATCTGGTTCCGGTGGCGGCTCTCGGTGAGGGGTTCCGCTACGAGAACGAGCGCGTCAGCTTCGGCTCCTTCCAGAAGGGAATCCATCGCCCGCGCCAGATGCGCGGAGCCGCGGCGCTGACCCTGCTCACCGCCGCACGGGTTCCCGGCCGGCCTGCGCCGTACGAGGACGAGCTCGATCTCGAGAACCGCGCGATCGTCTACCACTACCGGGCCGGGCCGATCGACCAGCCCGACAACCGGGCCCTTCGGGCCGCGTACGACATGCAGGTCCCGCTGATCTACTTCCACGGAGTCGTGCCGGGTCAGTACATGGTTGTGCAGCCGGTGTTCGTCACTCGCGACGACCCGGTCACGCGGAGGGTCCTACTCGAGGTCGGCCTCCCCATCTCGGACTTCCGCGGCGAGGGGATGGTGTCGTCGCCCGACGTCCGTGAGTACGCCTTGCGTGAGGTGCGCCTTCGCCTCCATCAGCAGCGTTTCCGCCAGAACGTCTTGCGTGCGTACCGCCACCGATGCACGGTCTGCGCGTTGCGTGAACCCGCCCTGGTGCAGGCGGCCCACATAGTCGAGGACGCAGACGCGGGTGGCATCGCGGCCGTGGTGAACGGGCTTGCCTTGTGCGCAATCCATCACCTGGCCTACGACCGCAACCTGATGGGGATCGACCCCGAGGGCGTCGTGCACATCGCCCGCCGGCTTCGGGACGAGCGAGACGGCCCGATGCTTCGCGAAGGCCTCCAGGGCTTTCACGGCGGCCGCATCGTCCTCCCCCGCCGGCTCGAGAATCGTCCGGATCCCGTACGGCTCGAGCAGCGCTTCGACCGGTTCGTCGAGATCTCGGGCGCTGCGTAGCGGATCGCCCCCGAAAAGGCGAAGGCCCGGGAGTCCCTCGGGCCCGGAGCTCCTCAGGCCGAGGGCACGACGAACCCGGCGATGGCCGCGTAGTGCAGCGCGGCGGCGGCCACCACGAGCACGTGGAAGACCTCGTGGTAGCCGAACACGGCGGGAATCGGATCGGGCCGCTGGCGGGCGTAGATCACCGCGCCGAGGGTGTAGAGAAGGCCGCCCGCCGCGATCAATCCGAACCCCACGGGTCCAAGGGCTCGAAGGACGGCGGGGAAGGCGGCGATCAGCACCCAACCGAGGATCACGTAGACCACCGCGACCAGCCATGTCGGCGCGTCGATCCAGAACAGGCTGAAGGCGATTCCGGCCGCGGCGCCCACCCAGACGACGACGAGCACGATCTGGGCCATCGGACCGTCGAGGGCCAGCAGCCCGATCGGCGTGTAGGTGCCCGCGATGAGCACGAAGATCATCGAGTGGTCGAGGCGCCGCAGCCATCGGCCCGCCCGGGCCGACCAGTCGCCGCGGTGGTACAGGGCGCTGGCCCCGAGCAGCGCGCACAGCCCGAACGCGTAGATGCCCACGGCCACCCGCGCCAGGGCGTGCGGCGCGAGCAGCATCAGAGCGACGCCGGCGCCGAGGGCCGCGAAGAACGACCACTTGTGCACCACGCCGCGCAGGCGGGGCTTCGGCAGGGCCACCAGCGCCGTGGACACGCCCGACCCGTCGGGCTTCGACCGCTGGGACGATCCCGAAGCGCTTTCGGTCGCCCGCCTCAACGTCGCCTGTTTCCCGGCTCCGCCTCGTCATCCTTGGTGGGCCCCTCGGCGAACAGGTCGGCCAGGCCCCGGCCCCGGTGCTGCGCCTCGCGCTCCCATTCCTCCCACGGGAGCTCGACCGCAGAGCGCTCGTCACCGTAGCCCTGCAGCGGCTGGTAGGCGAACATCTTCGGGTCCTTCCCGAACAGGTAGGCCAAGCGCCAGCAGTACACGCACAACCCGTCCCGCCACGCCGTCCGGCTGCAGTCCGGCCGCGCGCACATAGGACCGGTGTAGGTGATCGGCGCCACCGGCACGTACCATAGGCTTCCGGCGTCCGTACCTCAAGGGCCATGCTCGCCAGACTGTGCGGATGGGCGTGCCGGCGACAGAGCGTGGACGAGAGACCCGGGAGCGGATCGTGCTCAGCGCCGACCGGCTGTTCCGCGAGCGCGGGGTGGCCGCCACGAGCGTCGACGACGTGCTCGCCGTCGCCGGCGCCGGCAAGGGGCAGCTCTACCGCTACTTCGAGAGCAAGGACGAGCTCGTGTCAGCCGTGGTCGACCACCGGCTCGACCGGTACCTCGTCCGTCATCTCGCGGCGCTCGAGCGGCTCGAGACCCTCGACGAGCTTCGCTCGCACCTCGACGAGCTCGTGGAGGCCCACCGTGCGAACGACCTGGCCGGTGGGTGCCCGGTGGGCTCGCTGGCCCTCGAGCTGACGGGCCGGGACGAGCCGCTCCGCCGCCGG
>JACCZP010000014.1 GCA_013695885.1 Thermoleophilaceae bacterium
CGCTTCAGGAGCGCACCGGTGGCATCACCGAGTTCGTGCCGCTGTCCTTCATCCCGTACCACACGATGCTCGGTCGCACCCACGGGATCGAGGAGCTCTCCCGGGAGGAGAACCTCAGGCACACCGCGGTGTTCCGCCTCGCGCTCGGGAGGACCGTGCCGAACCTCCAGGCGAGCTGGGTGAAGATGGGCCTCGACGCGGCCACGGAGTCTCTGCGATGGGGGGTCAACGACCTCGGTGGCACGCTCATGGAGGAGTCGATCTCGCGGATGGCCGGGTCTCAGCACGGCACGATGCTCACGCCCGACGACCTGGTGGGAGCCGCGCACGCGGCGGGCCGCCCGGCCGCCCAGCGGGACACCCTCTACCGCGTCCTGGCCGTCCATCGATCCCGTCGAGAAGCCGGGTTCACCACCGCCGTGTAGACGGGTAGCTTCGAGGTCATGGACATCCCGCGCGCGCTGCGCGCTCTCCCGAGCCTTCCCGCACGCGCCCGCGATCGCTTCCGCGACCTACGCGAGGAGGACACGGCCGAGGACGGCGAGCGATCCTTTCGGTCCGGGTACGAGGACGAGCGACCGGCCGAGGATTTCGAGCGCTTCCACTCGCTCGCGCGCGAGCGCAGTCCCAGCCAGGTATACGAGGGGACGCGCCTGCTCTTCCTGCCCTTCGTCGGGCTCCTGTGGCGCCCTCAGCCTGTCGACTCGCACCACGTTCCGGCCGCCGGCCCGGCGATCCTCGCGCCCAACCACTTCTCGTTCCTCGACCACTTCTTCGCGGGGATCTTCCTGCGGCGAAAGGTCGTCTACGTCGCGAAGTCACAGCTCTTCCGCTTCCCGCTCGAGCTGTGGCTGGCCCAGATGCGCGCCTTCCCGATCCGCCGCGGTCGCGGGGACACAGAGACCTTCACGACCGCGAACGCGGTGCTCGGGCGCGGCGGCGTGGTGCTCATGTACGCCGAGGGCGGACGCGCCCGGGGAGAGGCGCTCGGGTCGCCGCGCTCAGGCGTGGGGCGGCTGGCACTCGAGTCCGGCGCCCCCGTGGTGCCGGTGGCCATCGTGGGTACTCAAGGGGTGCGCGACTGGCGCAACGGTCGCTTCCCCAAGGTCACGATCCGCTACGGCGACCCGATCCGCTTCGAGCACGTCGAGGAGCCCGACCGCGGGCAGTCCCGCGCGGCGGCCGAGGAGATCTTCATGCGGGTGCGCCGGATGCACCAGGAGGTGTCGGCCGCCTAGAGGAACAGGTCCTCGTGGCGGGGACGAAGAAGCGCTCGCGCCCCCGGCCCGTCCTCGCGGATCACGAAGCGCTCGAGGCCGCGCACCAGCACGGCGGGCTCGGCGGAGTCCTTCGCGCGCGCGAGGTCCGCGGCCGCCGCCGCGGCGTCGGCCACCGCGCTCACCGTTGCACGCAGCTCACGACCGCGGGCGTCGCGGCGGCCGCGCCAGTCGTGGAGGGGGGCGAGCCCGGCCAGGCCGATCGCCACGTCGGTCTGCCCGAGCCGCCACGCGCGGCCGAAGGAATCGCTGACGAGCACCGCCGGCCGTACGCCGCACTCACGCTCGAGGCCGGCGCGCAGCGCGCGGGCCGAGCCGTCGGGGTCGGCCGGCAGCAGTACGAGCTCGTCGTCGCCTGCCGTGTTCGAGGCGTCCACCCCGGCGTTCGCGCACACCAGGCCGTGGTGCGTGCGCGAGACGATCACCCCCCGCTCGGCCCGGAGCACCTCGGCCGACTCGTCGAGCACCACCTGCACCGCGCGGGGGTCCTTGCCGTTGTCGGCCGCCAGCCGCCGTGCGCGCTCCCCCGGGAGGACGTCGCGCAGCCGCCGCACGCGGCCCTCGGCCTTCGAGACGATCTTGTGGGCGACCACGAGCACGTCGCCGTCGGCCAGGTCGGGTGGCGCGGCTGCCGCGAGCAGGCGGGCGATCGGGTCCCCGGCGCGCACATCGGGCACGCCGGTGAGCGCAGCGACCTCGAGCCGCAGGCGCTCCGGGGTGGTGGCGGGCCGGCGTTCCGCCCGCGAGCCGCCGGAGGGCGAGGCCTAGACCTCGACCGAGCTCGAGCGGTCGGCCACCGGGAACGGCGCCCGCGCGCGATCGATCTGGGCCAATGCACCTCTGGTCATGGGCGCGAGGCCCCGGCGGCCGTCGAGCACGTCGCGGAGGACGGCGAGGTCGTCCGGGGTGTCGACGTCGTTGAGGAGCGACTCCGTGTTCTCGACCCTGGCCGTGAGCCCGGCATCCTCGGCGGCGCCGACATGACGCTCGAGCGAGCCGTGGCCGAAGCTCGGCGCCATCGCGTCCGGGGGACGCAGGAGCAGCGCGTTGGTGCCCGTTCCGTGGCGGTCCGGCACGATCAGCGCCTCGAGCCCCTCCCGGGCGGCGCGGTCGAGCACGGCGTCGAGCTCAAGGGGGTCTAGCAGCGGCGTGTCGCCGGGCACCAGCAGCACACGATCGTAGCCCTCGGTCCGGGCGTGCTCGATCCCGATCCGGGCGGCCGCGGACTGCCCGGCCTGGTCGGGATCCTCGAGCAGGAACGCGCCCTCGGCGCGCACGCGCGCCTGGGCGAGGGGGTCGGCGGTTACGACCGCCACCGCGTCGACGCGCTCCGCGTGGCGCAGCGCCACCAGGACGTCGGAGAACATGGCGAGCACAAGCGCCGGTCTCGAGCCCCCTGGGAGCGCGTCGGCGAGCCGCTGCTTGGCGGCGTCGAAGCGCTTTATGGGAAGGACGGCGAGCGTGCGCATCGGCAGGCGGGCGGGCCGCTGACTGTAGCGGGAGGGCGATTAACCCCGCAATCAGCCATCATCGCCGGAGCGAGCGCGCGAATGCCAGCGTCTCCTCGGCCACCCGGCGGCGGGCGGCCGGCGAGTCCATCAGCGTGTCGGTCTCGAGCCCGGGGAGCCCGCTCACCGGTTCGTCGGCCACCAGGCCGTCGAGGAGTCCGCGGTAGGCCTCGGCCACCGCCCCGGCGCCGGGCTCGAGCCCGGCGTGGGCGACGAAGGCGTCGGTGGGTCCCTTGACCGCTCGGCCGTCGACGAAGGGGGAGACCGCGATCACGGGCGCCCGCGCCTCGGCCAGCGCCGCCCGCATCCCCGGGACGGCGAGGATCGGGCCGATCGAGATCACCGGGTTAGACGGCCCGACCACGATCGCCTCGGCCTCCCCGACCGCGGCGAGGACCTCCGGGGTGGGCCGCGCGGCGTCCACCCCGCGGAGATCCACGTCCTCCACCGGCGCACCGGGGCCCGCGAGGATCATGAACTCCTGAAACGGCAGCCAGCGACCGCGCGTGCGCACCTGCGTGCGCACCGGATCGTCGGACATGGGGAGGACCCGGGCCTCCAGGCCGAGTCCGCGCGTGACCTCGGCCTGGGCCTCGGTGGGGCGCCTCCCGGCGCGCAGGAGCTCGGTGCGCACGAGGCACAGCGCCAGGTCGCGGTCGCCGAGGCGAAACCAGGCCGGCCGCCCGAGCGCCTCGAGGCCGTCCATCACCGCCCATGTGTCGCCCCGCAGGCCGTACCCGCGCGCGTCGATCAGGTCGGCCAGCCATAGGGAGACCAGGTCGGGGTCCGGCGAGACGTGGACGCCGTGCACCTCGATGTCGTCGGCGGTGTTTGCCACCACCACGAGGCCGTCGCCGCCGACCACGTCGAGCAGCCCGCGGGCGAGCTTCGCCCCGCCCGTCCCCCCGGCCAGGACGACGATCACCGGTGCGCCCCCCGGAGGTGCGCCCCCCGGAGGCGCGCCCCCCGGAGGCGCGCCGCGCGTCCGGGACGTGCGGCCTGCAGCCCCGCTACCACCGGCTCTCGGAGAGGCCGGTGACCCGGACCCCGGCCGAGACCTTGTGGCGGATGTTGATGCCGATCAGCAGCGGGGTGAGGCCCTCGACGAGTCGGGCGGCCTCGAGGCGACCTGCGTTGACCGGACGCAGGCCCGGGATGCGGTCGACCAGGGTGGCCAGCGCCTGCTTGGCCTCGCGGTCGTCGCCACAGACCAGCACGTCCTCGTCGAGCTCGACCTGGAGGTCTCCGAGCTCCTCGGCCGACACGGTGTGGAAGGCGCTGACCACCCTCACGCCGTCGGGGACGAGCTCCTGCGTCTGCTCGGCCGCCGAGCCCTGGGGGACGCCGAGCATGCGCGTCGGCTTGCCGCCCACGGTCGCCGCCAGCGGCACGGTGGTGTCGACCAGGACCTGGCCGGGCTCGAGCGCATCCTCCAGATCCTTAAGGGTCGACGCCTGGGCGTCGAAGGGGACGGTCATCAGCACGAGCGGCGCGCCGCCGACGGATTCGGCGTTCGCCCCACCGTCGACGTCCGCGCCCTCCACCACGTCGCGCACCCGCCCCGCGGCGTCCGTCGCGGACTCTGCCCGGCGCGAGCCGATCCGCACCCGGACCCCGGCCGCGGCGAGGCGGACGGCGAGGCCGTATCCGAGCCTGCCGGTGCCGCCGACGATCGGGACGGGCGACTCGCTCACGGCGTCGAGGCTACCTCCACCGTCTCGCGATTAGGCTCCCGCGCGGGTGAGGCTCGAGGGACGGATCGCGCTCGTGACCGGGGCGGCCGGCGGCATCGGCGCGGCCACGAGCCGCCGACTGGCCGCCGAGGGCGCGCGCGTGGCGGTCACCGACCTTCAGCTCGAGGACGCCCGCCAGGTGGCGCAGGAGATCGACGGGACGGCCCACGAGCTCGACGTCCGCTCCACCGGCTCGGTCGCCGCCGCGCTCGACGCGGTCGAGGAC
>JACCZP010000023.1 GCA_013695885.1 Thermoleophilaceae bacterium
GAACCACGCCCGCTCGGGTAGCCGCACTCGCCCCTCCGCTCGTCGCGGTCGCGGGAAGCGACCCCGGCGGAGGATTGGGGGGCTTGCTCTCATCCGCGAGCGACTGGGTGCAGGAGCGGACGTACGGGCTCGTCCTCAAGGTGCAGGCGCTGACCGAGGCGGCAACGGCTCACAAGACGGCGGCCGTCGCGGCGTCGACCGCGGTGCTGGCCGGCGGAGGCGTCGGTGCGGTCAAATCACTCGAGTCGCGCGAGCCGGATGACCAGCGGAGCGCACCGGCCGAGTCAGAGCCTCGACGGGCTCGAGCCAGGCCCCCGGTGCGGCTGAGGCCACCGTCGACACTCGAACGCCCGAGCGCTGATGCGAGCCGCCGCAAGGGAGGCGAGGCGCGGCGACGCTCCACTCGATCGAACAGCGCAGCGTCGGATCGCCGCTCCCCCGCGCCTCAACAGGGAGCTTCACGGGAGTCCTCCGCCGCACCCCAGAGCGAGTTCTCGGGCGCGGAGACCTACTCCACCCGTACGAGCTCGCCGCGCAAGCCGTCAGCGTCGTCCGCGTCTTCTTCCTCCTCGTCCAGCTCCTCGTCCGCCCGCGGCAACGAGTTCGGTGGAAGGGTCGAATCGGGACAGCCGAGCGCCGGCCCATCCGCATCGGGGGCGGAGACGGAGTGACCGCTAGCCGGAGAACAACAAAGGAGACCTTCACAGCATGTTCCGATCGACCCCAAGACTCGCCTTGATTGCGGGCTCGTCGTCGTGCTCGTCGGCGTCGGGGCCACCCCGGCCCTCGCCGGGACCTACGAGGTACCGGTGTGCGACGCGGCCGACGGCAAGAACAACTCCTGGACGCGCTGGAGCAACGCGGGCGACTACCCCACCAGTCAGACGTGCCCGTCGGGAGGCAGCGACTTCAAGGGGCTCTACGTGACGTCGAACTCGTCGAAATCGGGCTCGCGCGGTGGTGGCAGCGGATGGCGCTTTACCGCGCCCGAAGACGCCACTGTCAAGAGCATCGACTTCGAGCTGAGCTGGCGCAAGAAGGACGACGTCGACGCTCTGCTCGCCACCGACAAGGGCATCGTGCGCTTCTACGGGAGGACGGGCGGAAACTTCAGCCGCGAGGGCGCAAACGGAGTCGGCCTCAACGACGCCCGGTACGTGCAGACACAGGTGAGCTGCGGCGCCTCGAGCACGTGCAGCTTCAGCCAGGACTTCGCCGCGCTCGGCCTCCGGGGGGCAGTGGTCGAGGTGGAGGACGACACCAATCCCGAGCTGAGCGCCAAGGGCGGATCGCTCGCTGCGAGCGCCAGCCCGGTGCAGGAGGGCATTGCCGACGTCGTCTTCAACGCGACGGACAACACGGGGATCAAGTCCGCCCGCCTGCTCGTGGACGGAGACGAGGTGGACTTCGATCCGTACTCCTATGACGAGACCAGGGCGGTCCCGGCGGAAAACCGTAGCGACGGACGCCTCGTGGTCGACACGCGTCAGCTCTCCGAAGGTCCGCACACCGTCCACCTGGTCGTCGTCGACTCGGCCGGCAACGAGGAGACCTACGAGAAGTCGATAGTCGTGGACAACGTCGCCGACCAGGGCGGCGGTGGTGGCGACTCCGACGGCGGCGGTGGCTCCCGGAGTCGCAGCGACTCGCTCATTTGACGGTACCGACATCACGGCTCGCCGCGGCCCTTCGAACTCATCGAGCAGTTCCCGCGGAGATTCTGCAGACCACGAGCCGGCGCTCGTCTTCAACGCCGCCGCCGCAGCGCGTGTGCGTCCCCCCGCCGCACCGTCACCTTGGTCGCGTCCAGGTGCTCGAGCAGCGCCTGCGCGTACTTGCGCGTCGTTCCCAGCTCGTCGCGCACGCCCGCGAGCGTGGCCTCGCCGTCGCGCTCGCAGATGGCGATGACCTGGGCCTCGAGCTCGGCCAGCGGCTCGGGGTGGAAGTGCTGGTTGCGACCCACACGCACCGCCTGGCCGGCACGAGTGAGGCGCTTCAACCGATCGCTCGCGTCGGCCGGGGAGAGGCCGGCGGCCTCCGCCAGATCGGCGTCGGCCCGCGGCTCGCGGCCGTCCGAGCCGAGCAGCG
>JACCZP010000027.1 GCA_013695885.1 Thermoleophilaceae bacterium
CGGCGTACGTCTCGGAGAGCATCTCCGCGGCGCCCAACCGGTACGAGGCGAGGGTGACGGTCCACGCCCCGGCCGAGACGGTGCGCGGGCGCATCCCCGTCACCTGGGGGAGCGTCGAGCCGATCGATAGCGAGAGATGCGAGTACCGCACCGGCGACGACGACCTCGACTGGCTCGCGCTTCGCGTCGCCATGCTCGATGCCGACTTCGACGTCCACGAGCCGCCGGAGCTCCTCGACCGCCTGCGCGCCCTGGCCGGCCGCGTCGCGCGCGCCGTCGACGTGGAGTAGCCGCTCGGTCGCCGGGTGCGCCACGACCTCGCCGCCTGCCACGATCGCGAACCTGCCGACAGATCAGGCGGCTCTCATTGCGGTGGACCGATGAGGGGCCGGTCACGCGAGCTGAACCCCCATCGGAAGACCTCGTACGGTCCTTGTGAGCCGCGTGGCATACTTATGGCATGGCTCGCGCACGCTTGAGTACGACCGTGGACGCGGATCTCCTCGACGGCGCCCGGCGCGTGCGCTCGGGAGCGACCGACGCTGCCCTCATCGACGAGGCCCTCCAAGCGTTGCTCGTTCGTCACCGCTCCGCCGAGGTGGACGCGAGCTATGCCGCCTACGACAAGCACCCGCTGGGCGAGCCGGACGAGTGGGGAGACCTGGCGTCGTTTCGACGGGCGGCCGCCGTATCGTGAGCGCGCTGGCGACTCGGGGGGAGCTGTGGTGGTGTGAGCTGGCCCAGATCGGCCGGCGCCCCGTGGTCGTCTTGTCCCGTGACGCGGCGATCCCGCGTCTTCGACGAGTACTCGTGGCACCGTGCACGACGACGATACGAGCGCTCGCCAGCGAGGTTGTCCTGGAACCGGGCGATGATCCGATCCCCCGGCGCTCGGCCGTCAACCTGGACTTGGTTGAAAGCGTCTCGGTCGCAGTGCTCGTGGGGCGCCTCGGCCGGCTCGCCGACGCCCGCATGCGTGAGATCTGTGGAGCCCTCGCAGTTGCGGTCGACTGCCAACCCTGACGCCGGGAACTGCGCGGTCGCTCGCCTGACGCCGGCGAGAAGCGCCATCTCGAGCCACTTCCAGTAGCGATTGAACAGCCCCACCGCGTGGCCCTGTGCCTCACGGTTTCTGTTGAAGTCCTGGTACGTTCGCCGCATGAAGAACATCACCGTCGCCGTGCCCGAGGAGATCTACCGTGCGGCAAGGATCTACGCCGCCGAGCGAGACAGCTCGGTGAGCGCGCTCGTGGCGGAGTTCCTGCGCTCGCTCTCACAGCGGGAGGTCGAGTTCTCCAGGCTCGAGGCTCAGCAGAAGCGGGTCTGGGCGGGCATCGACCGCTTCCGCGCCCGTGACCGCCTCGACCGCGACGAGATCCACGACCGGGCGGTTCGTTGACACCAACGTTCTGCTCTACGCGGTTTCGCACGATCCGGAGGAGGAAGACAAGGCCGAACGCGCCAACGACATCCTCGCCGCCACGGACCTCGCGCTCTCGGTCCAGGTCCCGCAGGAGTTCTATGTCCAGGCGACCCGCGCCAGCCGCCGCGATCCGCTCACCCATTCGCAGGCCGTGAAGCTGGTCGAGTCGTTCCTCGTAGGGCTCCTCGTCGCTGCGCTGCTCGCGTAGTCCCGCGTCGGCGGCGCCGAAGCCAGGTAGCACGGTCTCCGTGGAACCCGGCCCGGCTCATCGAGCATCCTTCGTCAGGCTGGCCTCCGAGACGACTGACCACGCCTACCAAGCCAAGCACTACTTGGTCCTCATCGAGGGCGAGATGCGCGAGGCGATCACCTTTCACCTCGAGGGCATGGCCGAGGACGGCGAGGCGCTCCCGGAGCCGTCAGGCCCCGGCGTCTACGTCGAGCTCACCGCCGCCTGAAGAAGTCGCCTCGCGGCTGTAGCCGGCGTCGTTTCCCGGCCGGTGCCGCTCCACGATCGCCCCCGCGTCCACCCCCGCCGGCAAGGTCCCGAAGGCTAGGCCGCCGTCGCCGTCCAGCCGTGACGCGCAGAAGGCGTCCGCCACCGCGGGCGGGGAATGGCGTACGAGCAGCGAGGCCTGCAGAGCTAGGCCCAGCCGCTCCACCACCCTCCGCGCCCGCGCCTCGATGGTGTCTGGATCACCAAGCTCCGCTCGAAGCCCCCGGACGAACGCGTCGAGCCGCGGCTCGACGCCGGCGGCCTCGCCCACCTCGTCGAGCAGCACGTCGAGCCCGCCGGGGTCGCGGGCCAGCGCCCGCAGGGCATCGAGGGCCTGCACGCTGCCCGATCCCTCCCAGATCGAGTTGAGCGGCGCCTCGCGGTAGAGGCGCGGCATGCCCGACGCCTCGACGTAGCCGTTGCCGCCCAGGCACTCGAGGGCCTCGGCGGCGTGCGCGGGGGCGCGCTTGCAGGTCCAGTACTTCGCCACCGGGGTGGCGAGTCGCCGGAAGCGCGCGGCACGCTCGTCACCGGCCGCGGCCTCGTCGAAGGCGCGCGCCAGGCGCATGGCCAGCACCGTGGCCGCCTCCGACTCCAGGCAGAGGTCGGCCAGCACATTCCCCATCAGCGGCTGATCCACGAGGCGCGCCCCGAACGCCGAGCGGTGCCCCGCGTGGTGCACCGCCTGGGCCACCCCGAGACGCATGCCCGCCGCCGCGCCGAGCACGCAGTCCAGCCGGGTATGGGCGACCATCTCGATGATCGTCG
>JACCZP010000030.1 GCA_013695885.1 Thermoleophilaceae bacterium
CTCGAGCGTGGCGTGTGCGTGGCGCTCCCACAGGTCGTCGAACACCGGTGTGCGGGCCTGGGCCACCGCGTTCCCCGGCCCCGGATCGGCGAGGCCCCAGCCGTCGAGCACCACGAGGCACACCGAGGGCACCGGCGGGCGACCCGGCCCGTCGGGCACGCTCACGCGGAGATGCGTGCAGCGGCCGCGACGATCGCGGCGAGCTCGGGCGCCTCCAGGCTCGCGCCGCCCACAAGGGCGCCGTCCACGTCGGGACCAGCCAGCAGCTCGGCGGCGTTCTCGCCCTTCACGCTCCCGCCGTAGAGCACGCGCACCCGCTCGGCGGCGGGTGCGGAGCGATCACCCACGAGAGCCCGGATGAAGCCGATGGCTTCCTGGACCTGCTCGGCCGTGGCCGAGCGCCCGCTGCCGATGGCCCAGATCGGCTCGTAGGCGATCACGACATCGGGGAGCGACTCGTCGGCCACGCTCTCGAGGGCCTCCTGGACCTGGTGGCGTAGCCGGCGCTCGGTGTCGCCGTCGTCGCGCTCGGCCTCGGTCTCCCCCACGCAGAGGATCGGACGCAGCTTCGCCTCGAGCGCCGCGGGGAGCTTCTCCGAGAGGGCGCGGTCGGTCTCCGCGTTGTCGCGCCGGCGCTCGGAGTGCCCGAGCACCACGCCGTCCACCCCGAGCTCCGTGAGCATCGGCGCCGAGATCTCGCCGGTGTGCCCGCCCGACTCGCCCTCGTGCATGGTCTGGGCGTACACCGCGATCTCCGAGTCGCGCAGCTCCTCCACGCAGGCGGCCAGCGCGGTGAACGGCGGGCAGATGCCCACCTCGACCGCCTCGTGTCCGGGCAGCAGCGGCCCGAGCTCGGCGATGTAGGACCGGGCCTCGGCCACCGTCATGTGCATCTTCCAGTTGCCGACCACGAGCGGTCTGCGCGGCGCGGCCTCAGGCATCGTCGAGCACCTCCACGCCGGGCAGCTCCTTGCCCTCGAGCAGCTCGAGCGAGGCGCCGCCCCCGGTCGAGAGGTGGGTGACGCTGTCGGCGAGCCCGAATGAGGCCAGGGCGGCGGCCGAGTCACCCCCGCCGACCACCGTCTTTGCCTCCGACTCGGCGACGGCCTCCGCCACCGCGCGCGTGCCCTCGGCGAAGGGCGCGAGCTCGAAGGCACCCATGGGTCCGTTCCAGAACACCTGGGCGGCCCCCTCTATCACCTCGCGGTAGCCCTCGACCGTCCGGTGCCCGACGTCGAGGCCCATCCACCCGTCCGGGACCTCGACCCCGTCGAGCTCTTGACGCTCGGTGTCCTCCTCGAACGCCCGGCCGGCGACGAGGTCCACGGGGAGGCGCAGATCGCAGTCGGAGTCCTCGGCCTTCTCGAGTACCCGCCTCGCCACCTCGATGTCGTCCTCCTCGACCATCGAGTCGCCGGTGGGGATGTCCTGCGCCCGGAAGAAGCTGAAGCACATCGCCCCGCCGATGAGGATCGCGTCGGCGACCTCGAGAAAGCGTTCGATGAGCCCGATCTTGTCGCTCACCTTGGCCCCGCCGAGGACCACGACGAACGGCTGCTGCGGGTCCTCGATGAGCTCGGTGAGCGTGGTGACCTCCTTCTCGAGGAGCTTCCCCGCCACCGCCGGGCGCAGGTGCTGCGGCACGCCGTACACCGAGGCGTGCGCGCGATGCGAGGCACCAAACGCGTCGTTGACGTAGACGTCCGCCAGATCGGCGAGCTCGTGCGCGAGCTCGTCGTCGTTGTCGGTCTCGCCCGACTCCCACCGGAGGTTCTCGAGCATGAGGATCTCCCCCGGCTCGAGCCGCTCGACTTCGCGGCGTACCTCGGGGCCTATCACCTCCGACGCCTGGTGGACGTGGGCGCCGAGCAGCTCTCCAAGGCGCCGCGACGTCGGCTCCATCGAGGTCTCGGGGTCACGGCCGTCGGGCCGGCCGAGATGCGACGCCAGCACGAGGTGGGCGCCCCGCTCGCGCAGGGCCTCGATGGTGGGCACGGTCTGCCGGATGCGGGCGTCGTCGGTCACCTCCCCGTCCTTGAGCGGGACGTTGAAGTCCACGCGCACGAACACCCCCCCGCCCTCCGGGATCTCGAGGTCGTCGATGGTCCGCTTGCTGAAGGCCACGGCTCAGTCCTCCTGTTCGCTGGGCGCTCGCAGCTCTTCTGGCGGCGAGCGCCGCGGCTCAGCCGAGCCGCTCGATGAAGTCGACGAGGCGATTCGAGTAGCCCCACTCGTTGTCGTACCAGGCGAGGACCTTGACCATGTTGCCGTCGACCACATAGGTCATCCCGGAGTCGAAGGTCGACGAGTACGTCGACTTCACGATGTCGCTCGAGACGATCGGCTCGTCGGTGTAGGCGAGGATCCCCTCGAGGTCGCCCTCGTCGGCCCGCTTCGCGAAGACCTGGTTGATCTCGTCCGCCGACTCGACATCGCGGGCGAGCGTGACGGTGAGATCGAGCACCGAGCCGTCGTTGACCGGGCCGCGGATCGCGTACCCGTGCATCTTGCCCTCGAGCTCGGGGATGACCTTGCCGATCGCCGCCGCCGCCCCGGTGGTGGTGGGAATGAGGTTGCTCGCGGCGGCCCGGGCGCGGCGCAGATCCTTGTGCGGCCCGTCCTGGAGCTGCTGGTCGGCGGTGTAGGCGTGCACCGTTGTCATAAGCCCGCGCTCGATGCCGAACTCCTCGTGCAGCACCTTGGCCACCGGCCCGAGGCAGTTCGTGGTGCAGGAGGCGAGCGAGATGACGTTGTGCTCGTCCGGGTGGTAGTGGTCGTCGTTGACGCCTGGCACGAGCGTCAGGACATCGCCCTTGGACGGAGCGGAGACGACGACCTTCTGGGCTCCCGCCTCGAGGTGCTGGTCGGCCTCCCCCTCGTCGGTGAACTTGCCGCTCGATTCCAGCACCACCTGGACGTCCATGTCCCCCCACGGGAGGTTGGCCGGCTCAGGCTCGGAGAGGACGGGGATCTCCTTGCCGTTGACGGTGAGGCTCTTGTCGCCCGCCTCGATCTCGCCCTTGAAGTGCCCGAGGACCGTGTCGTACCTGAGCAGATGGGCCATGGTCGGCGGATCCATGATGTCGTTGATCGCCACCCACTCGATGTCGGCCCCGCGCTCCTCGGCCGCCCGAAATACGTTCCTGCCTATACGACCGAAGCCGTTGATCCCCGCCCTGACCGCCATACCCGCCGTCCTTTCCGCGTGCGACTCGACCATCTCGAAGATTGGCCTACCCAGCCGCGAGCTGCGCGAATCTAGCGCACCTGCGGGACTACGGCCGCCGGGGCGACTTGTCGACGTCGCGGTGGACGACGTCCACGAGGTAGCCGCCGCCCTCCTCGGCGTACAGCGCGGCCAGGTGCTCGGCGATCACCACCGATCGGTGGCGGCCGCCCGTGCAGCCGATCCCGATCGTGAGGTGAGCCTTCCCCTCCCGCACGTACGCGGGAAGGAGGTAGTCGAGCAGGGGCAGCAGCCGCTCGTAGAAGCCCTCGATCCCGTCGGAGCGCTGCACGAAGTCACTGACCCTCTCGTCGAGCCCGGTGAGCTCGCGGAGCGTCTCCTCGTAGTGCGGATTGGGCAGGAAGCGCACGTCGAAGAGGAGGTCGGCGTCGTGGGGCACGCCGTGCTTGAAGCCGTAGGTGAGGAAGGTGACCGCGAGCTTCCCGCGGGTGCTGCGCAGCAGCATCTTGTCGGCGACGATCTTCCGTAGCCGCGCGGCCGAGAGGTCCGAGGTGTCGATCGAGACGTCGGCGCGCCCCTTGATCGGCGCGAGCAGCTCCCGCTCGCGGGCGATGCCCCCTCCCACCTGGCCGGTGTCCGCGAGCGGGTGGCGGCGGCGGGTCTCCTTGTAGCGGGAGATGAGAACGGACTCCGAGGCGTCGAGGAAGAGCAGCCGCGGGCCGGTGCCCTGGGCGTCGAGCTGGCCGAGGACGCTCACGAGCGCCTCGAAGAACTCCCCTCCACGCACGTCGCAGACCACGGCGGCGCGCCGGACGTCCGACCCCGGGTGCTCGAACAGCTCGGCGAGGGAGGCGATCATCTCGGGTGGAAGGTTGTCCACGCAGAAGTAGCCGGCGTCCTCGAAGCAGGCCATGGCCTGTGACTTGCCGGCGCCCGAGAAGCCGGTGATCACCACGAAGTCCTCGAGGCGCGACCAGGAGGAGGGGCCCCGTCCGGGCCCCGGAGCTGCGGTGTCGAGTCTCCGATCGGCGGACGCCTCGTCGCGTGGACCGGCCCTGCGGCGATCCCTCCCGGTCCGCCTTTCGGCCGGCGCGTCGCTCGCGTCAGTCGGTCTTGTGGACATGCCAGTGGATGTCGCGGGCCACCTTGCCGGGCAGGCCCGGCACCGCCTCGAGCTCCTCCCGGGTGGCGGTCAGGAAGCGGTCGGGAGATCCGAAGTGGGTGAGCAGGAGTCGCTTGCGCGCCGGTCCGACGGCCGGGAGGTCGTCGAGCACCGAGCGGGTCATGGCCCGGTCGCGCCGGCCGCGGTGGAAGTCGAGGGCGAAGCGGTGGGCCTCGTCGCGAGCCCGCTGGAGCAGGTGCAGCGCCGGCGAGTCGGTCGGTAGCAGCAGGGGGTCGGAGCGCCCGGGGACGAACACCTCCTCGATGCGCTTGGCCAGGGAGACGACCCGCACCCCCAGGTCGCGGAACTCCTGGAGCGCCTCGAGGCCGGAGGAGAGCTGACCCTTGCCGCCGTCGATCACGATGAGCGCCGGCACGGCGGCGAAGGAGGCGTCGTATCCGCGCTCGTGCGGAGAGCGCTCGCGGTGGTCGGCGTACTGGTCCATACGCCGGGTGAGGACCTCGTTCATCGCCGCGAAATCGTCCTGCGCCGCGTCGCGGATGCCGAAGCGGCGATAGTCGGACTTCTTGGGCGCGCCTCCCTCGAGGACGACCATCGAGGCGACGGTGTGGGTCTCCCCCAGGTTGGAGATGTCGAAGCACTCGATGCGCATTGGCACGACATCGATGCCGAGCGCCTCCTGGAGTCCCTCGAGACCCTCGATCCGCTGGCTGCGCCGATGCTCGGAGCGCAGGCGGTCCTGGTCGAGGGCGAGCCGCGCGTTGCGCAGGGCGAGCTCGAAGATCCGGCGCTTGTCGCCGCGCTCCGCGTGACGGATCTCGACCGCGGCGCCGCGGCGCTCGGCCAGGGCGGCCGCGAGTGCGTCGGGCGCCTCGAGGTCCGGGGGCACCATGACCTGCGGGGGGATGGCCGGCGAGGTGGCGTAGTACTGGAGGATGAACTCCTCGGCCACCTCCGACTCCGGCCGCTCGCCGGCGTTCTCGAGATAGAAGGACTGCCGGTCGGCTAGCACGCCGTCGCGGACCTGGAAGACCTGCGCGTTGGCGTCGCCGCCCTCGGCGGCCACGGCGATGGCGTCGAGCGTGCCCACGCCCTCGTTGGCGATCCGCTGGCGCTCGAGCAGGGAGCGGACGGCCTTCAGGCGGTTGCGCAGCAGCGCGGCCTGCTCGAACTCCTGGGCGTCGGCCGCGTCGTGCATCTCGGCCTCGAGGTCGCGCTCGATCTGGCGATAGCGGCCGGACAGGAAGGCGACGATCGAGTCGATCCCGCGCCGGTACTCCTCCTTCGAGGCGTATCCGACGCACGGCGCCTGGCAGCGCTTGATGAAGTAGTCGAGGCACGGCGAGCCGGACGCCCGCCCGGGCTCGGTGCCCTCGCACGTCCGGTACTGGAACACCTTCCCGAGCAGGTCGAGGGTCTCCCGAACGCGCTTGGCGTTGGAGAAGGGACCGAAGTAGGCGCGCGAGCGGCGGTGGCGCTCGCGGGTGAAGTAGACCCGCGGGAAGTCCTCGTCGAGGGAGATCGCGATGAAGGGGTAGGACTTGTCGTCGCGCAGGCGGACGTTGAAGCGCGGCCGGTACTGGCGGATGAAGTTCTGCTCCGCGAGGAAGGCCTCGGCCTCGGACTGGGTGACCACGAACTCGATGTGGTCGATCTGCTCGACCATGTCGTCCGCGGCGCGCACGTGCGACTTCGAGAAGTGCGAGCTCACCCGCTTTCGCAGTGACTTCGCCTTGCCGACGTACAGCACCTTCCCCTTGTGGTCCCGGAACAGGTAGACGCCCGGCCCGTCCGGCAGGGAGCGGCGCTGATCGGAGATCCTCTGGGAGCGGCCGGGACGCTCGACCGTGACCGTGCTCACCCCGTCGAGGATAGGTAGCGCCGAGGTCGGTTTCGATCGCGGCAGATCGTCCGGCGCCCCCGAACCGGGATCTGGCGCCGCCCCCCCGACCGGATATGAATACGCGAGTGAGAGTGCTCGGGACGGTGGCGGGGACACTGGGCTTCCTCGTGGCGTCGCTCGCGCTCGTCGCGGCGGTGCTTCTGCTCGCGCTGACGAGCATCAACCGAGCGACCTGCGGCGAACGCGACTCGGCGCGACCCCAGTACATCGTCGTCCTCCCGGGACAGGAGCTGCCCGAAGACTGCCGCCGGGCTCGGAGCGGCTACCGCATCCTGGTCGATAGCCTGTGACGGGAGGGAGGGCGAGTAGGAGCGCCTCTCGCGCGGTGCATGGGTGGGGCGGGTCGTGCACACGCCGAACGGCCACCCACAGGTCTCGCCCAGGACCTACAGGACCTACTCGACGAGCCTTACCTCGAACGGGGGTAGGGAGATGTCGCCGGCCCCGCCCAGCAGCCCGAGGATGCGGGCGACGTACGCGCGCGTCTCCGCGTACGGCGGGATCCCGCCGTACCGCGCCACGGCGCCGGGACCGGCGTTGTAGGCGGCGAGGGCGAGCGCCGCGCTCCCGAATCGCCGGAGCAGCTCACTCATCATGCGCGCCTGGGCGTTGATCGCGGCCTCGGCGTCGAACGGGTTTCGCAGCCCGTACGCGCGGGCCGTGCCCGGCATGAACTGGGCGATGCCGAGCGCACCGGCCGGGCTGCGAGCGAACGGGTTGAAATTGGACTCGGCGTAGAGCTGCGCCGCGAGCAGGTTCATCGGCACGTTGTGCCTCAGAGCCGCTCGCGTGATCGCGTCGCGATAGCGCTCGGGGACGAAGGACGGAAGCCGGTGGTGGACTCGGTCGTGATCGCCGTCCGGCGGCTCCCAGGCCCCCTTCTCGTACTGGGCGGGCACATCACGGGGGTTCTTTCCGTAGCCGTAGTGCCAGGGCTCCCAGGCGTAACGGTGGATGAAGCCGAAGCGGCGGTGATTTCGCTTCAGCCACCCGTACGCCGCGGGCGGCGCGAGGTCGAGCTCGGTGGCGTAGCGGTGCAGGCTCGTGCCCGGCGGGGCTACCCACCGCGGATTCGGGTTGGCCGCGAACAGCCTGCGCTGCTCGGCGTCCGAGCGGAACGCGCTGTTGATGCCCAGGGTGATGCCGTCCGCTCGGGCAGCCGCGGCCATGCGGTCGAAGGCCTGGGCGACGTCCGGACGCATGGGCTTCCCCATCCGGCAGGCCAGGGGGCCGCTATACCCGCCACCCGAGGCGACAGAGGCGCAGCCTCCGCTGCCTCCTCCGAGCGAGGCACCGGCCGACGCGGGTGGGGCAAGCTCCGCGGTCGCTCGTGCCCGAACGGGGACCGATGCTCCCCGCCCGGTCCCCGGCCCGGTGCCGAGCCGCACCCCGGCCGAGCCGTGGACGGCGGTGGTCACCCGGGTCGGAGCGAAGGACCTTCGCTCCGGGAACGAGACGTCGGAGGGCGCGAGCGTCACTCCGTTGGCTCGTGCGCCCCTGACGGCGGCGGTGCGGGCGCGGGCGAGGTACTCCGTTCGTGAGAGGTGGCGCGGATTCGGCACGCCGGGGCGCAGATAAGGCGCGGCGAACAGCCGCGGGTAGGCATCCCGCATCGCTCGCGCGCCCGAGACCGCGGCCAGGTCCGCGGCACGCTGGTGGCTGCTCCTCGCGCCCAGGGCCTGCCCGAAGGCGCCGAGAACGAGGGTGCCGAGGACTATCGCCCCGGCGATACCGAGCAGGAGCACGAGCGACTGGCCCGACTCGCACCGGAGACGGGGGCCGGCTCGGCGGAGGAGCTCCACACCCGAGGAGGCACCGGCGGTTCTCGCGGCTCGCCTCAGGCTCAGTGCCATAGCGACCCCTCGAGCGCGGCGGCCAGCTCGCCGACCGCCAGTCCGATCTCGCCGCGAGCCTCGCGACCGGTAGCCGCCCGGCGGGCGGCGAGCCTCGACTCGGGCAGGACGACGTCGGCGCGGCCATCCCAGCGCGCGTCCTCTAGCGCCCGGTCAAGGACCACGGTGGGCTCGGGTGCAGAGCGGGCGATCGATTGGGCGACGACCTCGGCCAGGGCGGGCTCGACTTCGGGAGATGCCACCAGCAGGACGTGGTCGGCCACCGAGAGCGCAGCGTCGGGAGGCACACCGTGACCGACGTCGAGGATCAGCGGAGCGAGGTACGTAGCCGCGATGGACAGCGGCGAATGCACCTCCGAGTCGACCAGGCACAGCCGCCCCGCCGCCCGCACGGGCTCGAGAGACCTCGCGCCGAGACCGCGGGCGAGCCGGGCCGCTCCCGGCATCCTCAGCGCACCCGCCCCCCGTGGGGCGACGGTGGAGATGATCGCGGCACCCTCCGGATCGCGAGCGGCAAGGGCGGCGGCCACCCATCTCGCAACGGTGCTCGCTCCGCAACGTGGCGCCAGGCCGACCACCGCGACGACCGGGCGGGGAGGCGGCGAGACGTCGGAGATCGGCCCGTCGACCGGCTCGATCTCGGCGTCGAAGCCCTCGATGTCGACGTCGGTCATGGTGTCCCGCTCGCCGGCGTCGAGAGACCTGGGGCCCGCGGGGAAGGCGCTGGATGTGTTCCCAGCTCCGTGGCCCGGCTCGGTGCCTCCCGCCGCCCCGTCGTCCATCGCCACGACCGGATCGGGGGCGCCGGACGTGCGATAAGCGGACGCGTCGGCCTGCGCCGACGGCTCCCACGGCTCGAGCAATCCCTCGATCGCCGGTGGAGGCGCGGACGCATCGAGCCCGGGTGAGTCCGCTACCGGGCCTGAGCGCCTGAGCGAGTCCTCATGGTCCGGCTCGCCTATCGTCGGCAGGGAGTCGGCCGGCGCCCTGCGGTACGCCTCTCCCGGCTCGATCACCCAGCCGCGGGGCCGATCCACGACCATCGACACGCGACCGCGGGTGGTGGAGGTGCTCGACGACGGCGTCATCCCGCCACCGCCGCGGCCGCCCGGACCTCGAGCCGCCGGGCGATCGAGTCGATCGGCGTGGGGGGCCTCAACCACACCTCGACCCGGCGCCCGGAGACCCTGATGCGGACGTCTGCGCGAGACGCCTCGGGCAGCGCGTCGCGAGCCCCGGAGCGTCCGTCCCGCCCGGCGGCGAGCGCGAGGGCCCCGGCCTCGGCCGCGTTGCCGGCCAGCACCGCGGCGTAGCCCACGGCGAGGACGTGGAAGCAGACAATCCCGAGCACGAGCATCGCGGGCAGTCCACCGAGCAGCTCGATGCTCGCCTGACCACGCTCGCCGAGGACGGCGGAGCACCTGGCGCGGACCCTCCCGCTCATCGCTCGGCTCCGAGGGAGGCCGTGGCGGAGACCGGAATCGAGGTGCTCCAGCGATGGGCGAGCATGGGCATCAGCACCGTGACCCGGGCGCCACCGTCGCTCTGGGCGTCGACCTCCAAGCCGGTCTCCAGGTAGTCGGGCAACAGGCTCCGCGCGGCGCTCTCGCCGTCCTTCCCGACCACCTCGGCGCGCGCCGCCGCCCGTGCGGCCTGGGCGCACTGCCAAGCCGTGTGCCCCGCGAGCGCGAGCTGCCAGACCACCGCTCCGACCACGAACACGAACGGCACCACGGCGAGCGTCTCGACCGACGCCTGACCGAGCTGCCCCCGCCATCGGCGCGAGGGGACGACCGGTCGAGGGTGGTCCTCTGGGTGGCGTTCGGGCATGGTCGCCACGATGGCGCCACCCGCGTGACGACACAACGAGCGTGACCTACAGAGCAGTGACGGTGGGGCTACAAGTCGGTGAAGCTCCTAATACCGGCTGGCGAACACCCGGAACACCGCGAACGAGGCCAGCCCGAGCAGCGCGATCCACGCGAGCACGCCCAGCCCGCCGAAGGAGAACAGGCGGGGCGTGGCGGCGAACACGAGGAAGGCGAGCCCGACCGCTGCGTAGAAGATCAGGCGGCGGCGGTCGTCCATGGCGTCGAGGGTGAAGGTGCGGTGCTCGCGGTAGAGGCGGTAGCCGAAGACGCCGATGGCCGCGAAGAACGCCATGGTGAGGACGGTCAGCACGATGTCGAGGGCCGGCCCCCCGCCCGGGGCCGCGGTCAGCGCCAGCGCGATCAGCCCGACGATCGCGATGTTGCGCGCGGTCTTCACGCCTCCGACCTTAGGCGCCCGGCTCGCCTGCGGGACCCGGGCACGGACGCTCGGCGCCGGCCTGCCACGGGGTGCACGCCCCACCCCGCCCGGTCACCGAATGACCCCGCCCAGCGCGAGTCCAAGCACCAGTAGGCCGAGCGCCACCCGGTAGACCACGAACACTCCCGTCGAGTGAGTCGCCAGGAAGCGCAGGAGGAAGGCGATCGACGCGTAGCCCACCACGAAGGCGAGCACTGTGGCCACGACGAGCGCGACGAGCCCGGTCTCGCGTCCCTCGGTCCCGTCGAGTATCGAGAAGAGCTGGAAGACGCCCGAGAGCACCACCGCCGGCACCGACAGCAGGAACGAGAAGCGCGCCGCGGTGGGGCGGTCGAGACCGAGGAAGAGGCCGGCGGTGATCGTGGCCCCAGACCGCGACACCCCGGGCACCAGGGCCAGCGCCTGCGCGAAGCCCACCACCACCCCGTCGCGGGCGCCGAGCGACTCCATGCCCCTCAGCCGTGTCCCCAACCGCTCGGCGAGGAGCAGCACCAGGCCGAGCCCGATGAGCGCGGCCGAGATCAGGTAGAGGTTGCGGGCGACGGTCTCGATCGGCTCCTCGAACGCGAGCCCCAGCACCGCGATCGGGGCCGTGCCGAGGACGATGTACCAGCCGAGCCGCGCATCGAGCGACCGGCGCGCGCGTGGAGCGCGCAGCGACCGAAGCCACGCGCGAGCGATCCGGGCGAGGTCCTCGCGGAAGTACACGAGGACGGCGGCCACCGTGCCGAGTTGGGTGACGGCGGTGAACGCGGCGCCCGGGTCGGGCCAGCCCACGAAGGCCGGGATGACGCGCAGGTGAGCGGTGCTCGAGATCGGCAGGAACTCCGTGAGGCCCTGGACGACCCCGAGCACGATGGCCTCGAGGAGCGACACGCGGGGCGGGAGGCTAGAAGCCGGCGACGCCCGGCCGGCGGTCCCGTCCCGAGGCGCTAGGCCTCCTCGCGCTCGCGGAAGCGCCGGCGGGAGGCCTCGATCTCCTCCCAGGCGTCCTCGCGCGTGAACCAGCCCTCGACCGTGGTCGTCTTCTGCTCGAGGTCCTTGTAGACCGAGAAGAAGTGGGCGATCTCGTCGGCGAGCTGCTTGGGCAGGTCCTCGACGGCCTCGAGGTGGCTCCAGTCCGGGTCGTCCACGGGCACGCAGAGGACCTTGTGGTCGGGCCCCTTCTCGTCGGCCATCCTGAACAGCGCGATCGGCTTGGCCTCGATCAGGCAACCGGGGAACGTGGGCTCAGAGACGCAGACCAGCACGTCGAGGGGGTCCTCGTCCTCGGCCCAGGTCGCGGGCAGGAACCCGTAGTCCGTGGGGTAGACGATCGAGGAGAACAGCAGGCGGTCGAGCTTGATCGCGCCGAGCTCCTCGTCCCACTCGTACTTGTTGCGGCTCCCCTTCGGGATCTCGATGGTGCAGACGACGGACGTGTTCTCGTCGTCGGCCACCGCAGGCGTGACCCTACCTCCCCGACGAGCCGTCCGGTCGCCGGCCGCTCGATACGATCGTCGCGATGCGCGGCTCCCGTCTCGCCCTCGCCGGCCTCCTGGCCCTGATCCTCGCCCTCGCCCTCGCGGCTCCCGCGCTCGCGGCGGACAACGGGGAGGGCCTCCTCGGCGAGA
>JACCZP010000033.1 GCA_013695885.1 Thermoleophilaceae bacterium
GCGGGCTCGTCATCGCCCTCGCCGTCCTCTACGGTCGCCGGGGGCCACTGAGCGGCGCCCTGCCGCTCGTCCTCTTCGCCGCCCTCGCCGCCCTCACCGCGCTCTCGGTGGCGTGGTCGATCGCCCCGGCCGACTCATGGGCGGAGGCCAACCGCACGCTCGCCTACCTGATGGCGTTCGGGGCCGCCCTCGTGGCCGCGCGGATGTTCCCGCGCAGCTCGGCGGTGCTCCTCAACGCGCTGATCGTGGCCCTCGGCGCCGTGGCCGTGTACGCGCTCATAACGCGGGTCTGGCCAGAGGTGCTGTCCGCGGAGGACCAGTTCGCGCGCATCTCCGAGCCGCTTGGCTACTGGAACGCGGTGGGCGCCACCGCGGCCATGTCGATCCCTCCGATCCTGTGGCTCGGCACGCGGCGATCGGGCAGCCCGCTGGGTCGCGCGCTCGCCTTTCCCATGCTGGGGCTCGTCATGCTCACCATGCTCCTCACGCAGTCGCGCGGCTCCTTGGCCGCGGGCCTCTTCGGCATCGGCCTGTGGCTCGCCCTCGTGCCGCTGCGGCTGCGGACGCTGCCGCTCCTGCTGGTTCCCGCGGCGGTGGCCGGGGCTATCGCGGCGTGGGCGCTGTCGAAGGGCGCCTTCACGCTCGACCGGGTGCCGGGGATAGTGCGCGAGAGCGTGGCCAACGAGTTCGGAGTGATGCTCCTCGTGGGCTTCGGACTGCTCCTGCTGATCGGCCTGGCCGTCGGCTTCCGCCAGAGCCTGCGGGCGCCCTCGGTGAAGGCGCGCCGGCGCCTCGGGATCGCCCTGGCGCTCGGCGTGCTCGCGCTGCCGCTGATCGGCGTCTCCGCACTCGCTGCGAGCGACCGTGGGCTGACGGGCACCGTCTCCTACCGCGTGGCGCAGCTGACCGGTGAGGAGACCGCCACCGCCGGCGGTCCCGAGCGCCTGACCCAGTTCTCCTCGACCCGGTCGCGCTACTGGCGTCAGGCCGGACGGGTGTTCGAGTCGAGCCCGACGCTCGGCACCGGCGCGGACACCTGGGGCATCGCCCGCCTGCGCTACCGGGTGGACCAGGTGCCGGCCCAGCACGCCCACGGCTACGTCGCGCAGGTCATGTCCGACCTCGGCATCGTCGGGCTCATCCTGTGCGGAGCGCTGCTGCTCTCGTGGCTCTACGTCGCGCTGCGCAACACGGGGCTTCACCCGCGAGGACGCGGCCGCGAGTGGCCGGCCGACCGCGTGGGGCTCGTCGCCCTCGCGCTCGTGGCCGTCATCTTCGGGACGCACTCCGCGCTCGACTGGACCTGGTTCGTCCCCGGCCCCACGGTGATGGCGATGTTCGCCGCCGGGTGGGTGGCCGGCCTGCGCCCGCCCCGGGTGCTGGAGGTCGGGGAGGCCGACGACGTTGCCGTCGCTGGCGCGGGGCCGCGCCCGGCTGCCTCGGCAGCCCCGGCCGGCCCGCCGTCCACCGCCCAGACGGCGGTGCTACCCGACCTTGGTGGCGTCCCCCGAACGGCCGGGGAGCTGCCCGAGTCGCCCTCGACCGGCGACCGGGTCAAGCTGCTTCTGCGCCGCGAGGGCTGGCGGATCGGCCTTGCGCTCGGCGTCGTGGTGGTCACCGCGCTGTTCGCGTGGTCCGCCTGGCAGCCGCAGCGCGCCGACGCGCTCGCCGAGCGGTCGCTCACCCTCGTCGAGGCCCGGCGGATGCCCGAGGCCGCGGCCGCGGCCGAACGGGCATCGCAGATCGATCCGCTCTCGACCAAGCCTCTCTTCACCCGCGCCACGGTGGCCGACGCCTCCGGCAACCCCGAGCAGGCCGAGCGCCTGCTCCAGCAGGCCGTGCGCGAGCAGCCCGCCGACCCCCGCACGTGGCTGCGTCTCGGCGACTTCCAGCTCCACGTCCAGAACCGGCCCGAGGTCGCGCTCGAGACCCTTAGCGGGGCCATCTACCTCGACCCTCAGTCGCGCGCCGCCCGCTCCTACTGGCTCGAGGCGCGTGGGCGCGCGGCCCCGGCGGAGGACGAGGACGAGGACGGCGGCGGGAATGGGGATGGGGATGGGGACGATGGTGGCGACGGGAACGGGAAGAGCACGTAACGAGCGGTCCCGGCGCCGTGCTACTACCGCCGCGCCACCGCCAGCAGCGTCCCGCGCCGGCGCCGCATCGTGACCACGTCGAAGCCCACTCCGTCCAGCAGGTCGGCCAGGGAGCGCCGGGAGAGGAATCGCAGGTGCGGGGAGAGCGGCGGGAAGGCCCGCTCGAAGCCGCCGATCGCCGCCCGCAGCGCGGTGGCGCGCCCGTGGGCCGGAGTGGTCACGGCCAACCGGCCTCCCGGCCGCAGGACGCGTCGCACCTCGGAGAGCAGGAGCTGCACGTCGCGGACGTGCTCGACGGTCTCGGCGCAGAGCACGAGGTCGAAGGAGCCGTCCTCGAGGGGCAGCGGCGCGTCGGGGTCGAGCGGCACGAGCCGCGCCGCGGGCACGCGGCCCGCCGCGCGGGCGAGTGCCACGTCCGACACGTCGGCGGCCACTGTCTCCGCGGCGTCGAGCTCGCGTGTCAGCCGTCCGTCACCGCAGCCGAGATCGAGCGCGCGCTGCGCCCGTTCCAGGCCGCGCACGAAGGACGTGAGGTGCTCGGGCGCCGCCCCCGGGTCCTCGGGCACGAGCGCCCAGAGCTCGTCGTCGTAGCGGCTCGGCATCCGGCGTGACCGTGACGCCGGGGGCGCCCCGGCGGCTCGACGTCCCGGCTACCAGGCCCCGCGCGAGCGCAGAATGGCCGGGACGGTCTTGAGCAGTATCGACATGTCGAGGAACACCGACCACCGCTCGAGGTAGAGGAAGTCGAGGCGCACGAGCTCGTCGAAGTCGAGCTCCGAGCGGCCGGACACCTGCCACAGCCCGGTGATCCCCGGAAGCACGAGGTAGCGCTTGCGGTGCCATTCCTCGAGGCGGTCGTAGTCGCGCTGGGGAAGGGGCCGTGGGCCGATCAGCGACATGTCCCCGCGCAGGACGTTGAAGAGCTGGGGCAGCTCATCGAGCGACCACCGGCGCAGGAAGCGCCCGACACGCGTGACCCGCGGGTCTTGCCGGATCTTGAAGATCGCCCCCTGCTGCTCGTTCAGCGCCTCGAGCTCGGCCTGGCGGCGCTCGGCGTCCTGGAGCATCGTGCGGAACTTCAGACACGCGAACGGGCGCCCGCCGATGCCCGGCCGCACCGAGCGGTAGATCACCGGACCGCGAGAGGTGAGCCTGACCGCGAGCGCGATTCCCGCCAGCAGCGGCGAGAGCACGAGCACCAGGCCCGCGGCGACCGCGAGGTCGAACGTGCGCTTGACGATGAAGTCGACGCCCTCGAAGACCGGCGGCTTGAGCTCGAACAGCGGCAGCGTCTGGCCGGGCACGAACTCGACCCGGTCCATGAGGATCTCCATGGTCGACGGTGCCACACGCACCCGCACGCCGTGGGCGTGACAGCGCTCCACCAGGTCGACGGCCTGGGCCTGGGGGAACTCAGGATCGGCGAGCAGCACCTCGTCGATCGATCCGAAGTGTCGCTCGAGGCCGTCGACCGAGCCGAACGAGGGCAGCCCGTTGTCGGGCTGCGGGGTGAGCGAGACGAAGCCCACCGGATCGATGCCCACGTCGGAGTCGCCGAGCGCGTGCGCGACGGCCTGGACCTGGGCGGAGGTGCCCACGAGCATTGCACGGCGGCGAATACCAACGGCCCGCAGGAGGATCCCGCTCAGGCGCTCGAACACCCAGCGGAAGCCGCCCACGTAGAAGATCGCGAAGAACAGCGTTCCCCAGAAGATGTAGTAGGTGCGGAAGTCCTCGTTGCCGATGCCCGCGTCCTCGACGAGCGTGTAGACCAGCGAGATCAGCGTGACCTGGAACAGACCGGCCACGACGCGCGAGAACCCGGGTCGCACCGCCCGGCCGCCGTAAAGGCGCGAGCGGGCGAACAGCAGCAGGGTCACGAGGATGGCGAGCGGCGAGAAGTCGCGTGCGTAGGCCACGGACTCCATCAGCGTGAAGTCGCCGGCCGGGAGGATCGCCTCCTTGAGCGCGTGGGCCGTGAAGATCGCGAGGAACACGCCGACGGCGTCGAGCACCAGCAGCACGACGACGCGCGCGAGCTGCCGCGCGGCCTCCGCCGAGCCGTGGAGGAGCCCGGGTCGCCGCGCGCGCACGTCCCGCGCGGGCGGCACCGCGGTCTCGGGAGGCGTTATCTCCCGCAGCTTCTCGACTAGTCCGTCTGCCATCAGGAGCCCCACCGGAGCCAACAGTCGGGAGAGGGAAGAGTACCGGCGGCCGGGGTGACGACTCGGTTACGGGCGCGGACGTGCGGCGCGCCGTGCGCCCAGCGTCCGCCATCATCGTCCCCCCGTGCCCCGCGCGTACCGCACTCTGCTCACCGCCGCCGCCCTGGTGGGCGCGGTCACCGGGTGCGGTGCCGGGGATCCGGCGGGGCCGCCCGTCGACCCGCGCGAGGGGCCCCGGCGGGGCTCCGTGCCTTCCGCGCCGCGCGGTGAGCCCGGTCTCGTGCGCGCTCAGAGCGGTCCCCGCGTGACCACCGTGGCCACCGGCCTGAACGT
The DNA here is from genome assembly GCA_013695885.1 of Thermoleophilaceae bacterium. Classification (GTDB taxonomy): domain Bacteria; phylum Actinomycetota; class Thermoleophilia; order Solirubrobacterales; family Thermoleophilaceae; genus JACCZP01. The sequence goes on from JACCZP010000033.1 coordinate 4,595, forward strand.
CCCGTGGGACATCGCGTTCCTGCCCGACGGGCGCGCGCTCGTCACCGAGCGTGCGGGGCGCGTGCGACTGCTCTCCGCCGAGGGCCGGCTCCAGGATCGGCCGGTGGCCAACATCGCCGTGCGCCAGATCGGGGAGGGCGGGCTGCTCGGCGTCGCGGTCGATCCCCAGTTCGCCGAGAACCGCTTCGTCTACCTCTACCGGACGACGTCGAACGACATCGAGATCGGCCGCTACCGCTTCACCGAGGACGGCGGGCTCTCCGAGCAGGCCACCGTGGCCCGCGGGATCACGGTCGGGGCGATCCACGATTCCGGCCGCCTCCACTTCGGTCCCGACGGCCGTCTCTACTTCACCACAGGCGACGCCGGGCGCCCGGGCCTCGCCCAGCGGCGGGGATCCCTGAACGGGAAGATGCTGCGCCTCGATCCCGCCGAGTTCCGCGGCCGCGGCGGGCGCCCCGAGGTGTTCTCGCTCGGCCACCGCAACTCGCAGGGCTTCGACTGGCAGCCGGGGACGAACGCCCTCTACGCCGCCGAGCACGGCCAGACCGGCAACGACGAGATCAACCTCCTGCGTCGCGGCGGCAACTACGGGTGGCCGATCATCGAGGGACGGCGCGCGCGGCGAGGGCTCATCCGCCCGCGGGTGCTCTATCCGGGCGGCATCGCGCCCTCGGGCGCGACATTCGTCTCCCGCCCCGGCTCGAGCTGGACCGGCGACTTCCTCGTGGCCGGTCTGCGGGGCCGCCAGATCCGCCGGGTCACGTTCCGTCGCGGGCGAGCCGTGCGCAACGTCGCCCTGTTCCGCGGGCGCTTCGGACGCGTGCGCACGGTGGTGGAGGGACCGGACGGCGCCCTGTACGCGCTGACGAGCAACCGCGACGGACGCGGCAGCCCCCGGGCCGGCGACGACCGGATCGTGCGCATCGTGCCGCCACGGCGCTAACGCGCCGAGTCGCCCGTCCTAGCCTCGGTCCGTGTCCATCGAGGTCACCCACTTCAACGATCCCGGCTGCCCGTTCGGCTACTCCGCGAGCCCCGCGCTCGCGGTGCTGCGCTGGCGCTACGCCGATCAGCTCGAGTGGCGCCTCGCGACCATCGGGCTGACCGAGCGCTCCGAGCAGTACGTCGAGCGCGGCTACACCCCGGAGATGATGGCCCGCAGCGCCGTCACCTTCCGGCGCTACGGCATGCCCTTCTCCACCGCGCCCCGTCCGCGCGTGGCGGCCACCGGGCGCGCCTGCCGCGCGATCGTGGCCACGCGGCTCGCCTTCCCCGATCGCGAGGTCGCCGCCTTCCGGGCGCTCCAGCGTGCGTGGTTCACCACCACCCTCCTCCTCGACGAGGACGAGGCCATCGCGGCCGTCCTCGACGCGGTGCCGAGCCTCGACGCGGCCGCCGTAGTCGCTCACCTCGACGACATCGAGGTGACCGCCGCGTACGAGCGCGACCGCGCCGAGGCCCGCACCGCGGCCGGCGGCCCCACCGACTTCCAGGGCAAGGCCGCGGCTACCGACGGCCCCGTGCGCTACACCGCTCCGTCGCTCATCCTCCGCCGCGACGGCCAGAGCCTCGAGGCAGGCGGCTTCCAGACCATCGAGGCCTACGACGTGATCGTGGCCAACCTCGACCCGACCCTCGAGCGGCGTCCGCCCGCGCCCACCGCGGCCGCCGCGCTCCAGCACTTCGCGGACGGGCTGACCACCCAGGAGGTGGCCGCGGTCATGGGCGACGCGCCCGACCGCATGGCGGCCGAGGGTGAGCTGATCGATCTGGTGGCGGCGGGGATCGCCTCACGTACAGCCGCCGGCGACGACGCCCTGTGGATGGCGCGCGCGGGTGCGGCGGCGTAGGCCCAGCCCGTCGCCGACGCACTCCTGATATGGCGTCGTGCTTGTCAAGTGGCCAGGTGTGATCGCAGTCGTCGCGCGGCCGGGGCGAAGCGATGGTCGGTGCCGCGCGGCGCCGCGCGGTCAGGCGCTCTCACGGCGGGCCGGGAGCCGGCCGCCCCCGCGCGCTCCCGCGGTCAGGTGCTCTTCAGGTTCAGCTTGTAGTTGAGGCTCCCCTTGTCGTTCTTCTGGGTCACCTGGACGCCGCCCTCCATCTGTCCGCCCACGATCTCGCACTCGAAGTTGTTGCCCTTGCGGATGGCCACCTTCGGCGGGCAGGACACGCGGCCCTTGATCTTGAGCGGCTTGAGGAGCTTCTTCTGGATCTCCGTCTCGACGGAGTCGGTCGAGACCACCTGTCCCGGTCCCTTGGCCGGGTTCTTGCTGCCGAAGGGCTTCTCCTTCTTCTCGGGGCGATCGGTGACGATGCTCGTGCCCTGCCAGGCGTCCGTCGAGCGCGTGAGGGAGACCTCGTACTTGTTGTCGGTCGCGCTCGAGGTGGCCTCGGCCTCGGCCGTCTTCGCTTCGGTGAGGTTCCCCTTGAGGACCACCGCGGTCACGTCGATGGCGCTGGCGCTCTCGGAGTCCTCCTCGTCGCTGGTGGTCTCCTCGATGTACTCGATCGCGGCCTTCTCCACCGCCTGCTTCTCCTGAGCGGGCGAGGGCTCTGAGCCGCCGCCTCCGCCGGCTTCCTGTCCGCAGGCGGTTGCGGCGAGGACCAGGACGAGCGCGACGAACATCGGTCGTCCTGCGTGTAGCGCGGAGCCATGGGGCATCTCGGGCGGTCCTCCTCCGGCGTGGGAGCGGGGTCGGCGTCACGCTAGCGCCTGGGTCGGGGACTCTCATGGCGGAAACCCGTAGTCCTGGCGAGGGCGTGGCCCCGAGTGAGTGGAGTCGGTGGCCCTGGCCGGGCGGCGGTCCTCAGCGGGCGCCCTTGCGGAGGAGGTCGGGAAGAGGACGGGCCGCAACCGGCTCTGCGATCGGGTGCTCGGCGCCCACCTCGTGGAGGACGAGCGAGAGGGAGAAACCACCCCCAAGGAGACCGCGAGCCGCCGTGCGCCGGCTGGCCGGGACGCGGAACCGTCCGCGGGCGTGGATCGCGCGCAGGGTGCCGTCCTCCCGCGCCACCTGGACGTCGGCCGAGGCTCCTCTGAGCGCGAACGCCAGGCCGCGACGCTCGGAGGGGGTCGGAAGCGTCTGGGGCGGCAGCACCAGCGCCGCACCGGGGACGGCGTCGAGTGCCCCGGTCAGGTCCTCGAGCACGCGGTCGAGGCGCAGGGACGCCTTGAAGCGCTCGGTGGCCGCCCCTGCGGCGAAGTCCTCGCCCTGGCGGGTGACCTCGTGAAACCAGCGTCGTGGGTGGGGGCCGGTGGCGTCCGGTGGGGTGGCGGGGTCCGGTGGAGCAGGGAAGTCCGGTGGGGCAGGGACGTCCGGTGGGCCCAGGACGGCCGCGGCGGCCCCGAGAACAGGCCGGCTCGCCTCGTACGTCGCGCCGTCGAGCGCAACCGTGGCCCGCCCGCGGGCGTTCACCAGCCGAGCGTCGACCGTGCGGCCGGGCGCCTCCACCCGGATCCGCCAGTCGAGCTCCGGAGCCTGTGCGCGCCCTCGAGGGCGGATCGGCCCGTCGACCCGCAGCCGCAGCCACCGGCGGCGGGGCGCGCCCGCGTCCTCCTCGTCGGCCCACGCGTCGAGGACGGCGGCCACCCGCGCCGAGCCGATCGGCCGTGCGAACGCCTCGTCGAGAGCGCTCCGCGCGTCGCTCTCGGTCCAGACCGCCCAGGACACCGCCGTGACCGTGATCGCCGCCAGGCCGGCGAGGAGGGCGGCGGCCGCAATAAGAGATCGGTGCCGTCGGAGCGGGCGGCGCGGCTGGGGCGGCGCGACCGGCGGCGGGGGCGGCGCGGAGTCGCTCGCGCGACCCCCCGACCGTGACAACCGACCCCCGAATCGCACCGAACCGCGCACGCTCGCACACAAAGCGGTCTGCGGGAGGCGCTCGGACGCCCGTGAACCGGAACTATGGGCGGATGGACACTCGCCGACCTGCACAACCCCTAACGCGTCCTCGCCCCGACGGCGTCCCTGGACTTCTGCACGAGGTACGTGCGGAGGCCCAAAGACGTCCCGAACGACCCCAGGTGCCAGGGGTTATGCATGTGGAAGGAGGGGGACCGGACCAGAAGATCGCCCAGATCGCCTCGGGCCAGCGTGGCCTGGTGACGCGTAACCAGCTGCTCGCCGTGGGCCTCGGCCGCGGGGCGCTGGCGCATCGCATCAGCGCCGGACGGCTGCACCGCGTGCACCGCGGCGTCTACCTGGTGGGGCATACGGTGCTCCCACCGCTCGCTCGGGAGATGGCGGCCGTCCTGGCGCTGGGGGGCGGTGCGGTTCTCAGCCACCGTTCGGCCGCTCGGTGCTGGTTGCTGACGCCGGGCTCGGAGGGAGACATCGACGTGACGGTGGCCGGCCGCATCGTCGCGAACCGAAGGGGCGTGCGCGTGCACTGCGTCAGCACTCTCGACTCGGGCGACACCACCCGGCGGCACGACCTCCCGATCACCACACCCGCCCGCACCCTGCTCGACCTCGCGGACGTGGCCGACGAGCGCGAGCTCGAGCGCGCCGTCGACGAGGCCTTCGTGCGGCGGCTGGTCGACCGCCGGCGGCTGGTCGCCGTGCTCGCCCGTGCCCCCGGCCGGCACGGGGCGGCTCCTCTCAAGGCGCTGATCCGCCGGGAGGGAGGTCCGACGCTCACCCGATCCGAGGCCGAGGAGCGCGTGCTGTCCCTCGTGAGGGCGGCACGGCTGCCCGCACCCGAGGTCAACGTGCGGATCGAGGGCCATGTGGTCGACCTCTACTGGCGCCAAGAGCGACTCGTCGTGGAGATCGACGGCTGGAAGTACCACTCCACGCGCGCGGCGTTCGAGCGGGATCGCCGACGGGACGCCGACCTCGACGCCGCCGGCCTGCGCGTCATTCGGGTCACCTGGCGCCAGATCGTGGACGAGCGCGAGGCGCTTGTGGCGCGCCTGGTCCGGGCGCTGATGGTTCGCTCGGCGTCCGGATGAGCGGTGCGCTCACCACCGTGCTTCGGGACTGCGCACGCCCCGCACGCGGTCGCCACCGCTCACGTCCCCGCACGCCGCCCGCCCGGTGGGCCACACTCCCGCCGTGCCCGACGCCGAGCTCACCGTCCGCCTCCAACCGCGGGCGAAGCGCAACGCGATCGAAGGGGAACGCGACGGCGTCCTGCGCGTGAGCGTGGCCGCGGCGCCCGTCGACGGCCAGGCCAACGCGGCGCTGTGCAAGCTGATCGCGAAGCAGGTGGGGGTTGCGCGTGGGAGGGTCAGCATCGTCCGCGGCGAGCGCTCTCGCGAAAAGACCCTGCGCGTGGAGGGGCTGCCGCCGGCGGAGCTGCGCCGCGCGCTCGGACTCCACATCCCCGACCGATGACTTCTCGCCCACCCGCGGGTCTCTAAAGGCCCATCCCCACCGTCCCCCGCGACCTGCCCGGAGCCCATCACCGAAAGAGGAGCGACCACCATGCGGATGATCTTCGTGAACCTGCCGGTGAGGGACCTCGAGGCGTCGAAGGGCTTCTTCGGCGAGCTCGGCTTCAGCTTCAACCCCGACTTCTCCGACGACTCGGCCGCGTGCATGGTCGTCGACGAGAACATCTAGCCGTTCTGTCCTCGGCCCAGGTCAAGACCCTGGTTCAGTCGGGCGCGGACAGCTCTCCGGTGAGATAGCGCTGGAGCGTCGGTCCGAGGGCGTTCGCGAGCGTCTCGTGGTCGGCCGAGGCGAGCGGCTCGACGCGCAGCACGTGGCGCACCATCGCGAAGCCCAGGATCTGAGAGACCACGAGCGCCGCCCGGAGCTCTGCCTGGGGGTCGTCGAGGGCGTCCGCCATCTGGCCGAGCACCTCCCGGCCCGCGAACTCGCGGAGCATGGTCGCCGCGTCCTCGTTTCCAGCCGCCGAGCGCACCAGGGCGACCAGCGGCCCGCCGGTCTCGGGGTCGTCCCATACCGCAGGGACGGTGCGGGCGAGGCGATCCCCGAGGTCCTGGACACCGCCGGCGAGCAGCCCGGCGAGGACGTCGGCGGGGTT
>JACCZP010000057.1 GCA_013695885.1 Thermoleophilaceae bacterium
ACAGGCGGCGAGCGGACCGGGGCACTCCCCGGACGCCTTTCCGGGGAACTGGGAGTACTGAATTCCGACAGTTCAGGACTAGGGGTGAGCGACGGGACTCGAACCCGCGACCGCCTGGACCACAACCAGGAGCTCTACCAACTGAGCTACGCCCACCGAGAGACGCCGAATCTATCAATCGGTGCGGGCTCCGACGCTCGGGGCGAACGGGTCCTCCGGCCCAGCGCGACCCCGTCTCGGTCAGGCCACGAACGCCGCTGCGTAGCACTCGAGGAGCAGCGTCCACCCGGCCGGGGAGTCGAGGCCCGCCCGGTAGTCCTCGGCCCCCTCTCCGTGGCGGGCGAACCCGCGATGCTCGAGCTCTACGCGGGTCCGGGTCTTACCCTCCGGCTCGAAACGGACCTCCACCTCGCTTGCTCGTTCCGGGTTCGGCTCGGGCACGCGCTCCGGGCTGATCTGCCAGGCGAAGGCGAGGCGACCCGGCGGCGCCCAGGTCAGCACGGTCCCCCAGTCCGAGCGGAAGCCCCCCGGCCCGATCTCGAAGCAGTGTCCACCCTCGCAGGGCTCGATCCCGATGGTCTCGAGCACCTCACCGGACCAGGTGTACCCCGAGGGCCACCAGGTCGCGAGGCCTTCGGTGAAGACCGCGAAGGCCCGGTCGGGCGGGGCCTCGACGGTGACCGTGCGCCGGACGGGCGGCCCGGACTCGCCCGTCATCGCTCGGCGGCCGCGAGGGGGCGGCCGCGTTCCATCGGGGCCCTCCTCGCGCTCCCCGCCGGTACGCGGGCCGGGCGTCGTGGAGGTAGAGCGCGAACGGGACCCACCAGACGATGTTGTAGACGCCCGCGGCCACGAACGCCGCCCCCGGTGGAGCCTCCGCCGGGCGATCATCCTCCCTGCTGCTCCACGACGCCGCGCGGGGGCCACGGCCAGTGACCGTGGGGCAGTCCGAGGGCGGCGTACAGGTCGCGCACGCCGGAGAGGAAGACCCCTACCGCCATGGCCGTGAGGGCCCACTGGAGCAGCCAGGGGACGTCCGGGGCGGGCCCGAAGGCGGTGGGACGTGACCACCAAGCGACCAGGACGGGGATCAGGAAGGCGGCCATCGCCCCGTAGAGGATCCCCATCACCGCGTGCGTGACCCTCTCGCCCGCGTACACGTCGCCCATGGTCTTACGGGCGGCGATCTCGGCCACGAAGTCCCACAGGGTCAGCACGATCTCCCCGACCAGGACGGCGACCAGCGCGATCACCCAGAGTCCCTGCCAGGCGAGCCAGGGAAGGGTGCCGAAGAGCACCGCGTATAGGAAGTCGCGCCCCGCGTGGAGCTTGAGCTCGGAGGCCGACTGGCGTCCCTGGGCGGGAAGCCTCGCGCGCCACTCGTGGTAGTAGAGGGTGTCGAACGCGCCGATGACACCCTGGATCGACAGGAGCACCAGGGCCGTGGTCATCGCCCGGCGTCCGTTTCCAGGTACCCGCCGTAGGCGACGAGAAGACCGACCCAGGGAACGGTGACGGCGACCGATACGCGCGTGCCCTCCGTGCCCTCCGGCTCCTCCCGGGCCTCGATCCGCGGCGCGAGCGCTCGCGGGAAGGGGATGCGCACGCTGCCGACCCTCAACGCGGCGCCGGCCTGTAGGTAGTGGAGCGCCCCGTTCCGCACCTCGAGCCGGAAGCCCAGCTCGAGCGGTCCGATGCGTTCGACAAGCCTGCCTCCGTCCTCTCGCTGCGTGCTGACCAGAGGCGCCCCGTCGAAGGTGCGCACCCAACGCTCTCCCCGTCCGAGCGGCGTGACGAGCAATCGAAGGCTCGCGGCCTCGTTTGCGGACGGGAGGCGAAGGAGCCGTGCGAGGAGCGCTCCGATGGGACCCGCCCCGTGCCGGACGCGGAACCGGCCGGCCCCGGAGAAGGGCGCCCCGTCCAGGTGCAGGCCGCGCACGGGCGCGGCCAGCTCATGCCAGGAGGGGCCCAGCAGCCGCGGGTACAGCGCCGGGTGCACGGTGATCGAGGTATGCCGTTGCCGCCTTGCGCCGGGCCTACCTACGCACCTGCGACCCGCCCACGATCGCGTCCTCCCCCGACCCGAAGCGCACCCACGCCTTGTTGGTGCCGTCGTAGTCGGGCGCCCAGAGCACGAGCGTGGCCTCCGTCTCATCGCCCCCCACGCGGCATGTGTCGGTGCCCTCGTCGTCGAGTCCGCGCCAGATGCGGATGAACGGGTTCGACTCCCACTCCTCCCCCACGGTCGTCGCCTCGACGTGGCCGGGGTGCAGGCGCGTGTCGGCCGGCAGCTTCATCAGGCGGTCCATGATCGAGCCCTTTAGGTCCTCGAACCCGGTGGCGCTCGGCGCGCGCGTTCCGCCGACCGTGCCCTTGAAGAGGACGTCCGCGGTCAGGCAGTCGGTGCCGTCGAAGAGCAGCGCCAGGTGGCCGGCGGCGTGGCCGGGGGTGTGGATGGCCTCGATCTCGAGGTCACCGGAGCGGACCACGGTCCCGTCGGCGAGCGACTCGTCCACGAGGCCCTCACCGAGGTCGGCGGCGGTTGCCTCGTGGGCCAGAACCGAGACCCCGAAGCGCTCGGCCAGCTCCTCGACGTCCACCACGTGGTCGGCGTGGGAATGGGTGAGAATCACGTGGGTGATCGCGATGCCGTCGCGCTCGACCTGCTGGAGCAGCGGCTCGACCACGCCGTTGCCGTCCACCAGCACCCCGCTGCCCCCGGGCCCCTCGGCCACCAGGTACGCGTTCGAGAGCCAGTCGGGTTGCTCCGCGCGCTCGATGATCACCGGCGCCTCCTCCTCTGGGTCGTGAAACAGGTCATTCCGTCGGATGCAGGATGCTGCGGATCCCGTCCTGGGCCTCGAGCAGCTCGAACCCGCGGTTGACGTCGTCGAGCGATAGGTGGTGCGAGATCAGCGGATCGACGTCGATGTCGCCTGCCATGTAGCGCTCCACCAGCTTCGGCACCTGGTCGCGTCCCTTCACCCCGCCGAACGATGAGCCGCACACCCGCCGGCCGGTGATGAGCAGACGGGGGACGATGTCGAGGGTCTCCCCCTGCCCGGCCACTCCGGCCACCGTGCACAGCCCCCACCCCATGCGCGCCGCCTCGACGGCCTGGCGCATGACGGCGACCAGGCCGGTGGCCTCGAACGTGAAGTCGGCGCCGAAGCCGCCGGTCATCTCGAGGATGCGCTCCACGGTGTCGGGACCGCCGAGCATGACCTCGGTCGCGCCCTGGCCGCGGGCGAGCTCGAGGCGATCGTCGGAGAGGTCCACGCAGACGATCCGCTCCGCGCCCTGCACGCGACACCCGGCCACGGCGCCGAGCCCGACGAGCCCGGCGCCGAACACGACGCAGGTCGATCCGGGCTCGACGTTCGCGGTGTACATCGCCGCACCGAGCCCGGTGGACAGCCCGCAGGCGAAGATGCACGCGCGGTCGAGCGGCGCCTCCGGCGAGACCTTCGCCAGCGCGATCTCCGGCATCACCGTGTACTCCGCGAACGCCGAGCAGCCCATGAAGTGGCGGATGGGCTCGCGGTCGCGCGAGAGGCGGGTGGTGCCGTCGGGGAGGTAGCCGCGGTTCTGCTCGGCGCGGATCGCAAGGCAGAGGTTGGTGCGCGGGCTCATGCAGTGGATGCACTCCCGACACTGGGGCGAGAAGAGCGTGACCACGTGGTCGCCGACCGCGAGCGAGCGCACAGCGTCCCCCACCCGCTCGACGACGCCGGCGCCCTCGTGCCCGAGCACGGTGGGCGCGTAGCCCGACGGGTCGGCTCCGGAGGCCGTATAGGTGTCGGTGTGGCACACGCCGGTGGCCTCGAGGCGAACCAGCACCTCGCCGGCGGCCGGCTCGGCCAGGTCGAGCTCCTGCACGGCGAGCGGTGCACCGAACTCCTCGAGCACCGCGGCGCGGACCTTCACCGGCCCGAGCCCCGGTGACTCACGAACGGAAGGGGTCCGTGCGGCCGGGCTCGGCCGGCGCCGGGCCCACGGGCACGAGCTCGGCCGGCACCGGGTCCTCGGCCACCGCCTCCACGATCTCCTCCTCGGGCTCGAGCTCCTCGCGCGCGCACACCACCCGGAAGGCTCCGGTGCCCACGCCCGGGTCCTCGCGGATCGGCAGCCCGCGGATTGAGTCCCAGCCGAGGCGCTCGACCTCGAACGGGTTCATGGCCACCGCGACGGCCGGGTACTCACAGGTCGCGTTGTGCTGGTCGATGGCCTTGGAGATGGCCTCGAGGTTCTTCGCTTCGGAGGAGGAGGCCATCAGGCGGGGCGCTTGAGCTCGTCGACCGCGAACGCGATCGTGCGGCGGAGACCTTCCGGAATGTCGATCTCCGGCTCCCAGCCGAGGAGGTTGCGGGCGCGTGTGATGTCGGGCTGGCGGATCTTCGGATCGTCCACGGGAAGGGCCTCGAAGACGATCTCCGAGCGTGACTCGGTGAGCTCGATGACGAGCTTCGCCATCTCGAGGAGGCTCATCTCCTCGGGGTTACCCACGTTCACCGGGTCGTTCACGCCCGACTCCGCGAGGGCCACCAGACCGCGAATGAGGTCGTCCACGAAGCAGAACGAGCGAGTCTGCGAGCCGTCGCCGAACACGGTGAGCGGCTTGTCGGAGAGGGCCTGCTGCAGGAAGGCGGGGATAGCGCGGCCGTCGTTCGGCCTCATCCGGGGGCCGAAGGTATTCTTCGCCATCACTCCGGTGCCCGCCCAGAAGTTCTCGAGGCCGGGGACCGAGAAGTCGTAGACCAGGCTCGTGGCCTCGACCTCCTCGATGCCGGTCACGACCGCCCATACCAGGTCGCCCGTGCGGCGAGCGTTCAGCTCCTGCTCGACGCCGCGGTCCCACTCGAGCGGGCTCCACGGGCTGACGTTCGACAGTGTGAGGCGCCAGAACGGATAGCGGCGCTCTCCGGTCCTGGCCCGCAGGCGTGAGTGGTAGAGGCCGACGGACGGCACAAGCCCGAATCGGCCAAGGGCGACGACGAGGTCGTCCTTCAGCTCGTCGTAGACGGTGGAGAACTCGTGCCGTACCCCCGTGGCGAGCTTCGCGCCGGAGTGGACGCCGTCACCCTCGCGGTACCCCTCGAGGAACCACTTGAGCCGGCGGAGAGGGAGCCCGAGGATCCAGCCAGGGATCCGCTTGCGGTTCTCGTCGAAGCCGAGGTGGTCCATGAGCCGAAGGAGCAGCTTCGAGTGAACGGTGATCGCCGCGGAGCGACCGAGGCTCGACCCGGACCAGACGACGTGGAGGCCAAGCGTCTCCTCCACGACGTCGGCAGCACGGCGCAGGAGCGACTCCTCGCCGCTCAGCGTCATCAGTGCGTTGCCCGGGCTCTCGTGGAGGCAGCCCTCGGCCACGAACAGACCGAGGAACCAGAGGAGGTCGTCGGTGATCGCGATCGTCGCCGGGACGGCCACGTTGCGGCGGCGCTCCCACGCGAGCGACCCGAGACCGGGGGCCTCGACGGCCAGATCCCACGGATCACGCTCGAGGTGGCGCCAGACGTCGAGCATCGACACCTCGGCGCGGTCGCGCTCCGGGACCTCGATGCGCCCGGCGATGGCCACGCGATCACCCACCTCGAGGTCGTCGACCGGCATCGGCTCGGGCTCACCGTCGGCGCCCTCCACGAACAGCGAGTGGTCTCCCGTCACGCGGATCGAGCGTCCGTAGCGCGTCCCGACCTCGAAGCAGCGCTGCGAGGTCGGATGCGCGATCAGCGCGTTGGCGGTGGCGGCCTCGATGCGGCCGCCGGCCGAGAACGACGGCACGGTGACGCCTTCCAGCGGGTGCTCGACCGCGGGTGCGGCGGGATCGAGCAGCGCGGTGGTCCCCCCGCGCGAGCGCGGTTCGTACCGAGCAGCGAGGGCATGGCCGGCGAAGTGCCTCGCGGCCTGCTCCGCGGTCTCGCGGCGCAGCTCGCGCCCGTCGTCGTAGAGCACCTGCTCGTCCGCGAGCACCGAGTTGAAGATCCTCGAGATCGACGTGTCCACACCCTGCTGGCGCTGGTAGGCCATGGTCAGCGCCTCGGCGTAGCGCTTGGCCTCGTCGTAGACGCCGCGCGGGCCGATCGGGTTGACGTTGCCCCAGTAGGTCTCGGGCTGAGGGTGGACGAGAGGGTCGCCGTAGACCTCCGAGGTCGAGGCCAGGAGGAAGC
>JACCZP010000071.1 GCA_013695885.1 Thermoleophilaceae bacterium
GTTGTCCAGCGACACCACGCAGGGACGGGGAACTCCCTCGTCGGTGTCGAGCGGTACCTCGGTGGGGATGCCTCGGCGACGGGTGGTCAGAGGTGCGACGAGCGGGCGACTCAGCCGCTCGATCACGGCGTCGCGCGAGAGCACCAGGACCGGCCGGCGCCCGAGCACTGGATCCTCGCTCCACCAGACCTCGCCGCGACGGACTACCAACTCTGCTCTTCCTCGGCAGCCAGCGCTGCGAGGTTGCGGCGGGTGTTGATCTCGGTCCAGGCGTCGAGGTCGCCCCACTCGTCGCGGGCTTCCTCCTGCGGCACGCGCTCGTAGCCCTCGACCATCCGCCGGGTGGTCTCGAGCCGGCGCTCATCGCTCAGGGACTCCTCGAGCAGGTCGCGGATGAGCCGCGAACGCGATACTCCGAGGCGCCTCGCGCGCCCGTCGAGCTGGTCGACGAGCTCGTCGGTCAGCTGAACGAGGGTCTGCGTGCGCATACGAGACTCATATCGTATCCATATGGTTTGACCTCGCGCCGTGAGTCCCTTCCCGCTACCCCGAGGGCGTCGCGGAAGATCGCGAGCCCTGCGGGTAGCCTCAACCCCGACCGATCACAGGTCGAGGGAGACAAATGGCGAAGTTCACACCGGCGATGGTCGCGGTGCTGGCGCTGCTGATCGTCGGGTTCCTGATGGCGAGGACGTACGGCGAGATCAAGGTCCAGGAAGGGCGGGCCGAGCGCGAGGCGCGCCAGGCGCAGCGGGAGGAACGCCGGCAGCAGCGACGGCTCGACCGCGCGACCGACGAGCTGCGGTCCGCCGAACGGGAGCTGCGCCGGCGGCTGCGAGGGATCGAGCGCGACCGGTAGCGGGCGTCAGCGCCGGATGGGCGCGGCAGGCCCGGAGCGCTCGCGCGACTCGCGCGAATAAGGGAAGAACCCCTTCCCGGTCTTGCGACCGAGCTCCCCTCGCTCCAGCATCGCGGTCATCCGCTCGGGCACCGGCTCTCCGATCGCCGTCCCGATCGCAACCGCAACGTCGAGCCCCACGAGATCGAGCAGCGCCAGCGGCCCCATCGCGTGGCCGGCGCCGAGCGTCATGCACCGGTCGACGTCCTCCGGCGCGAGCCCGTGCGCCTCGAGCAGCCGTACCGCGGAGAACACGTACGGGAAGAGCAGGCGGTTGACCACGAACCCGGGCACGTCCGGCACCTCGACCACCTCCTTGCCGAGGGCCGTCGCGAAGCTCCGCAGACGCGCGCCGGTCGCCGCCGCCGCGACGGCTGGCAGGCAGAGCTCGACGAGCGCCATCCGCTCCACCGGGTTGAACACGTGGAGGGCACCGAAGCGGTCCGGTCGTCCGCTCGCTGCGGCGAGCGCCTCCACCGGGAGCGAGGAGGTGGTGGAGGCCACCACCGCGTCGGGTCCGAGCACCGCGTCGAGCGCGGCGAGCGTGCGGCCCTTGACCTCGAGGTCCTCGGCCACCGCCTCGATCGCGAGCGTGGCGTCGGACAGATCCTCGACAGCGGTGACCACCCGAGCCGAGGTTCCGGCGAGCGCCTCGCGCGCCCGTCCGGCGGAGTCGGCGCTGCGGGCGAGGACCGCGACCTCCACCACCGGCGCTGCGAGGCGGGCGAGCCCCAGGCCGATGGCGCCGGAGCCCACCACCGCCAGGCGCTCGGGCCGAGCGGGGCCGCGCTCAGCCAAGAGGCTCCTCCCCGGGCGGGCCGAGCACCTCGAGCGGCGTCGCTCGCGGGTGGAGGTCCGCGATCAGGTCACGCAGGAGCTCGAAGTCCCGGCGGTTGCGGGTGGCCAGTCCGTAGCCGGCCGTCCATGCCGTCGCGGCGATCTGGATGTCGAGGACCCAGGCGACTCGCCGCTCGGCCTTCGGACGCTCGTCGCGCCGAGCCCCCGTGGGGGGCAGAGGATGCCGGGCGCGGAGCTCTCCGGCGAGGAGCGACGCCGGACCGCCGAAGGGCAGGACGCGCACGAGCGGTCCGGCAAAGAGTCTCCGGTACCAGGCGAGACCCGCTTTGGCGGTCGGCTGGACCGAGACCTGCCGGGCGAGGCCATAGATCGTCTCGAGGGCCGTCGGGGCGGTGACCACCACGGGCGACCCACCGCGAGCGGGCGCCGTCAGAAGGTATGCGTATCGACCCCCGGGGTGAAGCCTCGAGGCGACCGAGGTGTCCCACGCGGTCGGCAGTCCTCACTCCTCGCGCGCCGACATGATGGCCCACTCGACCCACTCGGGCGACGGGAGCTCGGCCTGCGGGTCGAAGGCGTCGCCGAAGAGGACAGCCGCCCGGCGTTCGGCGGCCAGGGCCTCGACCTCGCGCTCGCCCTCGTAGATCTCGGCACCTCGCTCGGCCAGCCGGATCAGGGCGTCGTTCGGGGTGGTGCCCAGGTCGTCGGCGTAACGGCGGGCGGTGAGCGCCAGAGCGGTCGGCACCCGCAGTGTGGTGCGGGATCCGTCCCTCCGCCGGGCCCGCTGACGGCGGCCCGCCGGGGCATCGGCGTCCGGTAGGTCGTGCCCGTCCTCGGTCGCCTTGGGAGGGCTCATACCTCTCAGGCTAACGCATCTCAGCGCATACGAGCGCATCATGTGTAACAGGACCGTCACCGAAGAGGCCCACGGCGCGCTAAGAACCCGGTCGTGACCGGACCCGACGACCCCGAGGCCCACCGCACGCTCATGCTCGAGGCCATGGAGCTCGAGGCCGATGGCCAGCGAAGGCTGCTGGCCGGCGAGACGAGCGCGGGGCGGCGTTCGATGAGCGAGGCCGCCGCCCTCTACCGGGACTCCTGGGCGCGCGCGCCGCAGCGCGCCTACGGCCGCGCGGTCGGCATGCTCAAGGCCGCGGTGATCGCCGGGGGCGGGGCCGACGAGGCCGCGCACGCCCGGGCGACGATCGGCGAGGAGGGCGACTCCGCGTCCTCGTGGTATGCGCTGGGCATCGCGGCGCTGATCGACCGCGACGACGCCCTCGCCCTCCGCGCCGCCGCGGCGATGCACGACGGGGGCGATGCGTTCGCCCGCGCCGCCGACGCGATCGCCGCCCTGGCCGGTCGGGACGACGATGCTTACGCGGCCGCCATTCGCTCCATCCTCGACGACTTCGAGCAGCGGACCGAGCATCTGACCGGTGTCGCGTTCGCGGACACGGCACACATGCTCGAGCTGCTCGCCGAGCGGCGGGGGATGGCGGTGCGACCGGTGTCGAGGCTCTTGCCTCCAGCCTGACCGGCCGCAGGCGCCTGGCTACACCCGGCGATCCACCAGGCCCTGCGCCGCCCGCTCGATGCGCTCGCGCTCCCACAGCGGCTCGAGCCACTCGCCGGGCACAGAAGCGCGGCCGTGACGGCAGCCGAGCAGAGCGCCGGCCACCGCGGCGTTGGTGTCGGTGTCCCCTCCCAGGCCGATGGCCCAGAGCACGCCGTGCGCGTAGGAGTCGGCGGTCTCGAGGGCGAAGAGCCCGATGGCCAGCGTGGTCCAGCACGTTGCCGCCTCGGGCCCGGCGGCCAGCGCGGCCAGCGCGGGCTCGTTGTCCTCACGAGCCGACCGGAGGGCGTGGGTGAGCTGGGGATGGCCGTTGACCTCGGCCGCGGCGGCGTCGAGAGGATCGTCGCCGATGAAGATGGCCTGGATCGCCGCGCAGAGGGCCGCGCTCGCCGCCCCGGCGGCCGGATCGGCGTGCGTGAGGGAGGCGTCCTGACGAGCGGCGCGGGTGGTCTCAGCCGACGAAGAGCAGGCGAGCGCGATCGGCGCCGCGCGCATCACCGTCCCGTTCCCGGCGGTCATGCCGGTCTGCTCGTGCAGCGCGCGGGCGCGCGAACGAGCGTCGTCCGCGCCGACCGCCGCCGTGAGCGCGCTCCGGGTGGTGGCGCCGATGCCCTTCGCCTCCCCGTTGGCCCACTCGATGTAGCGAGCCGCGACGTCGTCCTCGTCGAGGAGCCCGTGGGCGGCGATGCTCTCGGCCAGGGCGATCGCCATCGCGGTGTCGTCGGTCCACTCGCCGGGCGCCCATCCCGCGCCCCCGCTCATCTCCAGCCCGTGCTCGACCGTCACCCGCGCCTCGCGCGCCGACGCGGCCTCGAGCGGGGCCCCGAGGGCGTCCCCGACGGCGAGCCCGATAAGACAGCCCTCGGTGCGCCTCCGGCGCTCGCTCCCCTGACTGCTCCCACCCGCCACGGTGAGGTCTTACGAGAGCAGGGTGAGGTCTCCTGCCTCGTCGTCCGGGAACCCGAGACAGCCCGCCCGAGCCGACCGCCGGGGTGGGGGCCCTGAACGTCCGGGAGACGACACGCCTCGTCGCGCGCGCGTGGCCCTGGCCACCGGTAGGCTCGCTTCCCTGCGGAGTAACCAAGCGTTGCCAACCGACACCCGGCCGACCCTCACGCCTGAGCGAGCCTCCGCCCTGCTCGGCGCGCTGCTCGCCGTAGCGATCGCCGTGTCGGTGGTCCACTACGCCGACAACTTCGTCAACTTCGAGGACTTCCCGGAGCCCGCGTCGGGCCCAGCGCCGACGGCCACCGTGATCGCCGTCTCGTGGTTCGTGTTCACCGCTGCCGGTCTGGCCGCCCTGGTGCTCTTCCGCCGCGGTCACGTGGCCGCCGCGGGTGCCGCCCTGGCCTTCTACTCGGTCAGCGGCCTCGTCGGCCTCGGGCACTACACGGTTCCGGGGGCGGGCGCGATGCCCTGGTGGCGCCACGCGCACATCGCCGCGGACATCCTCTGCGGGATCGCGGTGCTCGCGTTCGCGGTGTGGGCGGTGCGGCGGTTCGGGTGGGGGGGAGCTCTCAGGCTCGCTCCGGCGTCACCGCCACGTCGTGCCGGGCCGCCCACTGGCTCACGTCGCGGCGCTCGATCGCGGCGGCCATGAGGTCGGGGAAGAGGTCGGGAGTGCAGGCGAAGACCGGGGCTCCGAGGGACGCGAGATGCTGGGCGTTCGCGTGGTCGTGGGCGGGCGCGCCATCGTCGCTCAGCGCGAGCGCCTGGTCGATGTCGGTGCCGCCGCCGAGCTGGACGCCGAACAGGAGGTCGACGGGGTCGTCGAGGTCGTCGGTCAGGTCGACCACCGACGTGTCGAACGCGACGAAGCGCAGTGAGAGCGCGGGCAG
>JACCZP010000106.1 GCA_013695885.1 Thermoleophilaceae bacterium
TGGTTCTTCCTCGTATTCCCGGCGCTGACGCTCAACTACATGGGGCAGGGGACGCTCATTCTCCAGTCGCCGCAGGCCGTCAGCGACCCCTTCTACCTCCTGGTTCCCGGCTGGGCTCAGATACCGATGGTGCTGCTTGCGACCGCGGCGACGGTCATCGCCTCGCAGGCCGTCATCTCCGGCGCGTTCTCGGTCACCCGCCAGGCGCTCCAGCTCGGCTTCCTCCCGTGGCTGCGGATCCGTCACACCTCGCGCGAGGAGGGACAGATCTACAGCCCGGCGGTGAACGGCGGGCTGTTCGTGGCGGTGGTCGGGCTGGTGATCGGCTTCGGCTCCTCGAGCGCCCTGGCGTCCGCGTACGGGATCGCGGTGACCGGGACGCTCGCCATCGACACGATCCTCTTCTTCGTGGTCGTCCGCGCACTGTGGCACAGGCCGGTCTGGATGGTCGTCCTCGGCGGTCTGGGCTTCCTGGTCGTCGACCTGGCGTTCCTGGGGGCCAACCTGCCGAAGGTGCCCTCGGGCGGCTGGTTCCCGCTCGTGGTCGCCGTGGTCGTATTCACCGTGCTGATGACCTGGCGCAAGGGTCGGCGGATCCTGACGCCGAGACGCCATGAGAAGGAGGGGCAACTGGACGATTTCGTGGAGGAGATCCGGGCGATGGACCCGCCGATCTACCGCGCCCCCGGGACGGCCATCTTCCTGCACGGCGGCAAGGAGACGACGCCGCTGGCCCTGCGCGACAACGTCGACTACAACCGCGTGCTGCACGAGAGCGCCGTGATCGTCTCCATCGACATGGCGAGCACCCCGCACGTCCGGCGCTCGGAGCGGCTATCGGTCGACTGCCTCGGCTACGAGGACGACGGCATCTCCCACATGACGTTGC
The DNA here is from genome assembly GCA_013695885.1 of Thermoleophilaceae bacterium. Lineage (GTDB taxonomy): Bacteria > Actinomycetota > Thermoleophilia > Solirubrobacterales > Thermoleophilaceae > JACCZP01. Next base: position 890 of record JACCZP010000106.1, read on the forward strand.
GATTCGGATTCCGCGAGGAGACGGACGTGCCGAAGGCCCTGCGTGAGTTCGACGGCGGGAGGCTCGAGACGGACCTCGACCTCGAGCACGCCAACTACTTCGTCTCGAAGATGACCATCGTCTGCACCGACGCGAAGGGCATGAACAGGTGGCGCAAGAAGCTCTTCGCGGCCACTTCGCACGCCGCGGACAGCCCGTCCGAGTTCTTCCACCTGCCGAACGACCGGATCGTGACGCTCGGGTCGCACATCGAGCTATAGGGCCGCGGCCGCCTCAGGCCCGCAGCCGGTTCCCGGTCGCGAACATGCGGAAGTTGAACGCCGTGAGGGCGAGCGTGGCCACGGTCAGCAGGGCGAGGGACACCGCGACGTTCGCGTCGGCGTAGCCGAGGAACCCGTAGCGCACGAGCGCGATCATGTAATAGACCGGGTTGAAGTAGGTGAGAGTCTGGAACGGCTCCGGGAGCAGCGAGGCGGAGTAGAAGACCCCGCCCAGGAAGATGAGCGGCTGGAGCACGAAGGTCTGGGCGAACGAGACGTCGTCGAACTGCTCGGCTCGGACGCCGACGAGCACGCCGAGCTGCGAGAAGAAGAAGCCGGTGAGCAGCAGCGCCGCCAGCAGGATGAAGACGTGCTCGACCGGGAGGTCGATCAGCAGCGATGCGGCGGTGAAGGTCAGGATCGCGACGATCATCCCCCGCAGGAAGCCCCCGAGCGAGAAGGCGAGGAGGAGCTCGAGGGGCGAGGCGGGCGAGGAGAGCTGGTCGTCGATCGCGCGCTGGAACTTCTGCTGGAGGATCGAGGACGAGTTGTTCGAGAACGCGTTGATCGCCCAGGCCATCATGATCAGGCCGGGGATGATGAAGACGACGTAGTCGAACCCGTTCAGCTCGTTGATCCGCGACCCGAGCGCCGCGCCGAACACAGAGATGTATAGGAAGGTCTCGAGCAGCGGCGCCCCGAGGGTCTGTCGCTTGATCTTCCAGAAGCGGTTCACCTCGCGCCGCACGAGCGAGAAGAACCGGATCTGCGCCGCGCTCACGGGCTCGGCATCGGGATGCGAGCCGCGCTCAAGGGATCACCTCGGCGCGGGCGCGTGAGAGCTCCTTGCGGCCGACCAGCTCGAGGTAGGCGTCCTCGAGGCTCGTGACGCCGAACTCGGCGGCGAGCTCCTGACTCGTGCCCTTCGCCACGATCCTCCCGTCGTTGATGAAGGCGATGCGGTCGCAGAGGCGCTCGGCCTCCTCCAGGTAGTGCGTGGTGAGGAGGATGGTCGTGCCCTCCTCGTTGATGCGCTCCACGTAGCGCCACAGCTCGAGCCGCAACTCGACGTCCACCCCCGCGGTCGGCTCGTCGAGGATCAGCAGCCGCGGGCGGTGCATCAGCGCCCGGGCGAGCACCAGCCGCCTCTTCATCCCGCCCGAGAGCGTCCGCGTCCGGTCGTCCTTCTTGGACGCGAGCGAGAAGGCCTCGAGCAGCTCGCGGGTCCGCTCCCGGCGCTCGCGCTTCGGCATCCCGAAGTAGCCCGCGTGGTAGTCGAGCGTCTCCTCGAGCGTTAGGAACCAGTCGAGGTTGAGCTCCTGGGGCGCGAGGCCGACGGCCAGACGGGCCTCCTCGTAGTGGTCGAGGGCGTCGTGGCCGAACACGCGCACGGTCCCCGATGTCGCGCGGGCGAGCCCCGTCGCGCAGTGGATGAGCGTCGACTTGCCGGCGCCGTTCGGCCCGAGGAGCCCGAAGAACTCGCCGGTCTCGATCTCGAGCGACACGCCCCTCAGGGCCTCGGTCCCCGTCGGATAGCGCTTGACGAGATCGGTCACCTCGAGCGCGGTCACGCCCCCCGCGACGGGCGGATCGTTGAGCGGCGAGCGGACGATGGAGGAGAGCATGGCAGCCATGATGCAGCTTCAACCGGAGTTGAAGTCAAGGGCGGCCGCGATCGGACCGGAGCACGAGGCGCGCGATGGGCCCCGGACTTGAAGGCCACTACCGTTCGTCCCGTGAGCAGCATCGAGCCACGCGGCGGTCGGCCCCTCTCGCGCCGAGCCAAGGAGCAGCGCGCCTACCGACTGGTGCTAGTGGGAGGCGGTTCGGCTGCCGTCGCGGTCGTCGGCTTCGTGCTGGCGGTGATCGGCGTGATCGGCTTCACCCTCCCGGTGCTCGCCGTGCTCGTCGCGGTGGCCTGCCTGCTGCTGTTCCGCCGGACCGTCTCGCGCTGAGTCCCGGTCCGGCCGGCGATGCGGAGGCCACCGTCCGGGCGAGTACCGTGGCGGGCATGGCCGAGCCCGGACGCCCCCTGATCGAGTTCCCCGCGGACGAGCCCGAACGCGCACTTCGCTTCTGGACCGGCGTGCTCGACCTCGCCTTCGAGCCCCGCACCGCCGGAGAGGGCGAGGGATGGGAGACCCGCTCGGGTGGCGCTGCGGTGGGGGTGCATGCGCGCGGGCCGGGTCCCGGCGACCGGTTCTCCCTGCCCTACTTCGAGGTCGACGACCTGCCGGCCGTGCTGGCGAGCGTCGCGGACCTCGGCGGCAGCGTGGTCCACCCCGGCGAGGCGTGGGCGGTGTGCCGGGACTCCGAGGGCAGCCCGTTCGGCCTGGCCGCCCGCGCTTCCGCCGCCAAGACGTAGCGGCCGGGGCCCTAGAGGCCGTCCCGAGCGGCGCGGTCGAGGCGCTCGGCCAGCCGGTTCATGCCGTGCTCGCGTGCGGCGGCGGCGGCACCGGTGAAGTCGGTCGGCCGGTCCTCGGGCAGCTCGACCTCGACGTCGCGGAGGGTGGCGATCTCCTTGAAGGCAAGCAACTGCTCGCGGCCGTCGCAGAGCGCGGTCCGCACGCTCGGCCGACTCTCGGCGAGCGCCCCGGCGAGCGTCTCCTCCAGTGAGCCGTGGCGGCGCAGGAGATCCGCCGCCGTCTTCTCGCCGATCCCCTTGGCCCCGGGGATGCCGTCGGAGGGGTCGCCGCGCAGGGCGATGAAGTCCGGCACGAGCTCCGGGGGGACGCCGTAGCGGCGCCTCACCTCCTCGGGATCGATCCGCTCGGCCCCCTGGCGCCCGGTGCGCACGTAGAGGATCGTCACCCGCTCGCCCGCGCACTGGAACAGATCCCGGTCCCCGGTCATCACGAGGGCCCGGCCGCCTCGCTCGGCCTCCCGGCGGGCGTAGGCGCCGAGCAGGTCGTCGGCCTCGAGGGCGTCGTGCCTTGCGACCGCCCAGCCGAAGGCGCCCAGGAAGGCAGGCGCCGCGGCGAACTGAGCCACCAGCTCGCCCGGGACCTCGGGTCGCGCCGCGTGATAGCCGTCGAAGAGGGCCACGCGGTAATGGGCCGCCTCCGCTCCGAAGCAGACGACCACCGCGCGCGTCTCGAAGGTCGCGACCTCCTGGAGGATCAGGTTGACGGCTCCGAGAAGCGCGTTCACCGGCTGCCCGTCCGCTCCCTCGATCGAAGTGGGAAGGGCGTGGAAGGCCCGGAAGAACATCGAGTCTCCGTCGACTACGAGCAGCTCGCCGGCGATGGCCCCACCGTATCGCGGCTGAGTAGGGTGCCGCCCTCCATGACCGTCGTCTTCCCCGAGTACGAGACCCGCAAGGAGCGCCTGCACGAGCAGTACGCCGCGCTCCCGCCGGGCGCGTCGGTCCGGCTGGCGAAGCCCACGTCGAACCTCTTCCGCAGCCGGGGCGGCGCCTCCTCATCCGGCCTCGACGTGCGCCGGTTCGACGGCGTGCTGGCCGTCGATCCGGAGGCCCGCACCGCGGACGTCCAGGGGATGACCACCTACGAGCACCTGGTGGACGCAACGCTGCGCCACGGGCTGATGCCGCTCGTGGTGCCGCAGCTGAAGACCATCACCCTCGGGGGCGCGGTGACCGGCCTCGGGATCGAGTCCTCGTCGTTCCGCAACGGGCTGCCCCACGAGTCGGTGCTCGAGATGGAGGTGCTCACCGGCGACGGACGGATCGTGGTCGCCCGCCCCGACAACGAGCACCGCGACCTCTTCCACGGCTTTCCGAACTCCTACGGCACGCTCGGCTACGCGCTCCGCCTGACCATCGAGCTCGAGCCCGTGCGGCCCTACGTCGGCCTCCGGCATGTGCCGTTCGCGGACGCCGATGGCTATTTCGCGACCATGGCCGAGATCTGCGCGCGGGGCGAGCACGACGGCGAGCGGGTGGACTTCGTCGACGGCACGGTGTTCTCGGGCGAGGAGCTCTACCTGACCCTCGGCGCCTTCGTGGACGACGCGCCCGCCGTGAGCGACTACACGGGCATGGACATCTACTACCGCTCGCTCCAGCGCCGGCGCGAGGACCACCTCACGGTGCGCGACTACCTCTGGCGCTGGGACACCGACTGGTTCTGGTGCTCCCGGGCGTTCGGCGTGCAGCATCCGCGGGTGCGCCGGGTTGTGCCCAAGCAGTGGCTGCGCTCGGACACCTACTGGCGGATCGTCGACCTCGAGCGCCGCTACGGCCCGATGCGCCGGCTCGATCGCCTGCGCGGCCAACCGCTCCAGGAGCACGTGGTCCAGGACA